>NZ_JBEUTW010000712.1:0-1252 GCF_040492675.1 Bacillus sp. AP50 | reverse complement strand
CTTTTTTTATTACATCCCAGAGTGAATTATCTTGACGCATCGGTTTACCCTCTTCATCCCATTTTAATTTTCCTGTTCCCAATTCATAATTCATCCCTGTCCATGTGTCTTCACGGAATGCATAGAATGATTTATGCCATCCTTTTTGGTTAAAGATAGAAATAAGATCTTGCATGTATTGGGTAGCACCTGGAACAGTACGGTTAATTCCAAACTCCTCTGCGATAATTCGATTAGATGGTACATGATTTATCTTAGACCTAGGAAACTTTTACGTATAATTTACCTATAGTCCTAAAATTTCTACAATCTGACGAGCTTTATTATTATCAATATAATAATGCATCTCTAATCCTTTTCTTTCTGCACGGATTACAATTCCTTTTAACTTTGCTAAATGTTGTGAAACAGTGGATTGGGGGAGTCTTAATATTTCCGTTAACTGTGTAACATTACATACTTTATGGTGCATTAATTCATTTACAATTTGTAATCGGACAGGATGTGCCATTACTTTTAATACATCTACATCGTCTTCATGGATTTCAGCTAGATTTCTTTCAGATATTAATGTTATCATTTCGCATTCTCCTTTATTATTAATTTCTCTTTTCCTTTTATCCTTATAATTAATACTTATAGCTGATTACCATTTGTCCTGTTGAGAAAATATATTCTCTTTTTAAAGCAAAAAGGACACCAATTCATAAAAACGTTTTTTACTGCTTTAATGAATTGATGCCCTCTAATTTTTTGACCAGAATATATCTTGTTTTAAAGGATATCCTCAATTCCTTTTTCTCACATCTAGTAAAAAATATGTATTTTCTTTAAAATCCATATTAAGAATATTCTTCAAATCCTAAAAACATAAGTTTATTACAAAGTTTCTATCGAAAAACAATATGCAACTGGCTGGGGCTATTATGAAACTTGGTTTAATTGGAACTCTATGTTACCAGCTGGTACAACTTAAGAATTAGTCACTTTCTCAGACAATGGAGAAGATATTTGGGCTGCAGGCACATTCCGCTATAAAGTTGAAGTTACAAATGCTGACGGTTCTGTTGATACAATTTACATAGCGCCAATAACATTAGTAAATTAAATAATAGGTTCGCTTCACATCTTATAATATATACTTTAACAATATCATTAAATCTTCACATAGATATACTGGATCATGAAAAGAAGGATTACACCTTCCTTTTTTATATTTTAAAATAAAAACGTATCCCCACCTATATTTATC
>NZ_JBEUTW010000711.1:0-1222 GCF_040492675.1 Bacillus sp. AP50 | reverse complement strand
ATATAAAACATTTTAATATTATTACAGAGGCCGAGATGGCACTTTATAGTCAAGTGAATGATACGACAGCAGTATATCCTGAGAAAAATATCGTCGATATGTTCTATAATACTGTTACTCAATTTCCAAATCGTATAGCTTTATCTTCAAGGGAAGGTACTTTAACTTATGAGGAGCTAAATAAAAAAAGTAATCAAATAGCTCATATGTTAATTAAAAACGGCGTCCAATTAGGAGACTATGTTGGAATATTTATGAAACGTAGCATAGACACAGTAGTAAGTATGGTAGCTATATTAAAAGCTGGTGCAGCGTATGTTCCGATTGATCCAGATTATCCGGAAAGTAGAATACAGTACATTATTCAAGATAGCCAAGCGAAAGTTATATTGATGAAAGAGACGCCTATAACATGTGATGGGGTTCAAACAGTTTCATTGTATGATAGTGAAACTTATGAAGATATAGATGTAAAGTTGTCTATTCATTGTGATGATGTAGCTTATATGATTTATACATCGGGTTCAACAGGGAATCCAAAGGGAACGATGTTAGCACATAGAGGCGTTGTTAATCTGTACACTTGGATGAAAAAGCAATATGAATTGACAGAAGAGGATGTATTTGCTCAATTTCCTTCCTTTAGTTTCGATGCTTCTGTATGGGAGTCATTTGCTTCTTTATTCTGCGGAGGAAACTTGTATGTACTATTAGAGGAAGAGCGATTGTCTGTAGAGGCATTTGCAAATGCAATCTATAAAGTGAAAGCAACTTCAATCTTGGCATTAGCAACAATTTTTGTTCGACAAGTAGCAACTTATTTAGCAGAAGAAGATATATATAAGCTAGCTTCCCTAAAAAGAATTGCGATTGGTGGTGAAATGTTGCCTGTAGAGGTTATTAAATTGTGGAGAGAAAGAATAGGTACAAATGTTGAAATTTATAATGTATACGGACCGACAGAATGTACTGTAGTGACGACAACCTATAAAATACCTAGTCAGTTAAATGAGGATGTTGCGAGTATTCCCATTGGTAAACCATGTGCTAATTATCAAGTTATGATTTTGGATGAGAATATGAATCTTTGTCCAATTGGTGTACCTGGTGAATTATATATAGATTCAGTGGGATTAGCAAAAGGGTATTTTAATAAGCCTAATAAAACAATTGAAGCTTTTATTCCGAACCCTTTTAATCCTATAGTTAATATATATAAAAC
>NZ_JBEUTW010000710.1:0-2114 GCF_040492675.1 Bacillus sp. AP50 | reverse complement strand
TAAACAAGGAGAAAGCACTCAAATGAGTGCTTTCTCCTTGTTTATAATAAATAAAGGGGATTGTGACATGAAAATAATTGATTTAGAGACAGAAAGAAAAAAGAAGGGAAAATTAATGGTAACTATTCCAATTATAGAACTAATATATGGAGAAAAAGGGGAAATTGAATTTAAAGTAGTGGGAAAAAAAGTTGTTCCGCAATCCATGTTAGAGAATTAAACTACTTTCAATTTCTATAGGCTGTAAGGTCGTTAAGTGGGAGATTTCTAAGTACGGAAACCTCGTGGATTTTGATTGATTATGCTATCCCTGTAGTTCCTAAGGCTAAGAGATGAGTTTTCTCCGTTAGTATGGGAGAAAAAGGAGAAAGGAAAGGACATAGCTATTGCGGTTTTAGATACGGGTTGCAATATTAATATAAAGACGTTATTCTTTCCTATGATTTCTCAGAAAGAATAACGCCTTTTTCATTTTAGAGAGTATTTTGTCTTGTTAGCTTGATAGCGATAGGGTAGCGCCATTAAAACGCAAATTTCGTACGCTAAGAGAATTTGGGAAGAGCTAAGGTTCTGATTCCCTTAAAGGACAAAACGAAGGAGAATTCCTAAAAATAAAGTTGTATTCATCTAGGAAAATTAATATGCTCTGAACTAAGAGGTAAGATATTTGCCAACCTTCTTCATATTTTTTGTAGTTGGAGTTAAATACAAAATATTACAGAAGTAGAGACAACATTGATAATTAGATTTAGCCCACTGGTGCGTTGTAACTAGTCTAATAGTAATCTTTCTCGAAGCTCACTGTATTATCGAAAAGAATTGCGCATGCTAATGCATTCATTGCTTATTCTTTAGTTTATTGAATATAATGATCCTATTTCTAAAATAGAAGGATGATAGGATCAATTACTTGTCACTTTAAATTTAATTAAAAAACAATTGTACTAACAGCATGTAGATAATTGTTCCACCTGCTATGGAGAGAAGCATTTGTCTCTTCCATATGTGAAGGATTATTACTACTCCTACTGAAATTAATTCTGGAGCACCATGATTGCCGGATAATAAGTTCAGATCCTTAAAACAGTAAATAACTAAAAGACTTATGACAGCTGAAGGTAGTACCTTACCGAGATACTGGACATATTGCGGAGTAGGTTTATCTGATGGGAACACTAAGAAGGGAAGGAACCTTGTAATCATTGTGCCTAAAACCACTATACCAACTGTTATAACTTGTTGCAGTAAACTCATTGTCACACGGAAACCTCCTCTATGTTCTCTATTGGTTTTTTTAGGATAGTAAGTACTAATAAAATCATAATCATTGCAGGAATTATGAAATTGTTTCCACCAAAAATAATTAGGCTAAATATCGATAATCCCAGTCCTACAAGAGCGCTATAATGCTTTTTCTCCCTCATCCATTGTTCAACAAAAATCACAACGAAAAGTGCTGTCATAACGAAATCTAGTCCTTTTGTATTGAAGTGTACAAGGGAACCAAAAATACCACCAATTGCGGCTCCTATACCCCAATACAAATGATTAAGCAGTGTCACGAAGAACATAAACCAACCCTTATCAACACCTTTTGGAATATCAACAGTAGAATTAATAGAAAAAGATTCATCACATAGTCCAAAAATAAGATAAAACTTTTTCTTACCAGTTCCTTTATACTTATCTAGCATAGAAATACCATAAAATAAATGCCGTGCATTCACCATTAAAGTAAGAAAAAGTGCATGAATTGGATTAAAAGCAACCAGTAATAAATTAGCTGCAATAAATTCCATTGATCCTGCGAATATGATTAAACTCATTAGAATTGGATATATTGCACTGAAACCCAGAGAGTTCATGTAGATTCCATAAGCAATTCCTAAAAATACAAAACCAGCAAAAATAGGTATTGTATAAGGGAAAGCTGCACGGAATGCGATTCTTATTTGATTTCTATTTTTCATATTATTCACATCCTTAATCAAGAGCATTATTGCATACAAATTTAACACATAAAATCCATACAATGAATAAGAAAATTGTATGGATTACAATTTTCTTTAGAGGAATGTGTTATTCTAACTTTAAAATAATGCTGAGTTTATATC
>NZ_JBEUTW010000709.1:0-1109 GCF_040492675.1 Bacillus sp. AP50 | reverse complement strand
ATGTAATATTGTATTGTCTTACTATCTATTTATAACTCACACACTAATTAGAAAAAGGGAACTCTATGTGAGTTCCCTTTTCTAATTATGATTACAGTCATTATTTCTTTTCTAGAAATTTAAATGTATCTTTAAATTCTTTATTATTCACTTTAATATCAGCATCTTTCAATAAATCATTGACTACTTGTTGTTTCCATTTACCTGTCGTATCTTGTAGTCTTTGTTGTTCTATATCTTTACGAATTTTATCCTTTACTTCATCAAATGGCTTCAATTCTTTTTTATCCGTCACTTTAATAATATGGTAACCGTAAGTTGTTTTAACCGGCTCACTTACTTGGCCTGCATCTAATTTATACGCAGCTTCCTCAAATTCTTTCACTGTTTGTCCAGGGGCAAAACCAGATATTTCCCCGCCCTGTTCCTTTGAACCAGTATCTTCTGAATACTGTTTTGCTAAGGCAGCAAAATCTTCACCATTATTTACTTTCTCCTTTATTTCTTTAGCCGTTTTTTCATCTTTCACTAAAATGTGACTTACTTTCATTTCTGGTTTATAGTTATCTTTCACATCTTTATCTGTAACTGTTGCTTTAATTGCTTTCTCAAATGCAATTTCTGGCTTCATTTTTTCTTTTAATTCATCTTCATTTTTCAACCCAAGTTGTTCTAAAGTCGATTTAAAGTTTTCACCCATTTTATCTTTTGCTTCTTCTACTTTCTTTTTTGCTTCCTCATCTGAAACTTTATATTTATCTAGCAATGCCTTACTTAACATCATTTGATATAAAGTACTTTCTCCATATTGTTGTCGTAATTCTTTACTTAATTCTTTCTCTGTAACATTTCCTACTTTTGATGTTACTACGTTGTCTGAGGAACCACATGCAGATAATGCTAGCATCATGCATGAAATAATTGTTCCAATAAATATTTTCTTCTTTTTCAATTCAAATACCTCACTTTTATCATTATGCAAATTAACTATACACAGTCATTGTGAAAACAGTGTGTTTTCTACATGTAATTCATTTCATATGAGTTGACTATGTATCATGTATTTTCATTTTTAAATATAAATATCCTTCTTACTATGCATAGTAAGA
>NZ_JBEUTW010000708.1:0-3191 GCF_040492675.1 Bacillus sp. AP50 | reverse complement strand
CTATATAGCTATGAGTTCATATTAACATGAATAACCATAATTTAGTTAAAATAAACTGGCCACTTCCTTAATAAAGATGGACGATTATCCTTTAATCTCTGGTAATTATTATATACAGAAAATAAAGTGAAACTTTAATCAGTGGAGGTTTTGTTCACCCTCCACTGATTATTAGTTGAAGCAATCAGGCTGCCCGTTATTACGGAATAAAATGAAAGAGTTCTAAAAAATAAAGACTGTACCTTTAAAATGAAAGATACAGTCTTTATTAATAACTTTTTTTATAAAGAAAACTCTCTATCACTCACTACCTTAAAAAATTCCGAGTAATGTGATAAAGAATAATCCGCTACATCACAATTACCTTGAAACATACATGTTGAAATACCTAATTCTTTTGCAGGTAATAAATCTAATTCTCTATCTCCAATAGCTAAATCAATATTATGCTTTTTATGTAAATGATTATAAGCTAAAGAGTTGGGCTTTCGGGGAAAGCCATCGTCAATTGTAACCATATCTACAAAGTATTTTTCCCAGCCGTAATATTTTAAAATGTCCATAACCCCTGCCCTATGTTTATGGGTCATAATCACATTTTTATCTGCAAATTTCAAAACCTCTTCGACACCTGCAAAAGGTTTCATATCTTTTGGCGTGAATTTTCCCTTCAAAACTTTAATCTTTTCTTCCTGCTCGCATGAAATATTATAATACTGAATTGCATGAGAGTATGATATTTTTAAGTTTTTGTATATTTCTTGTTTTTCTACTGAGTCACCTAATATTTCAGAAAGCATTATTGTATATGCAGGATACGTATCAAATAACGTCCCATCAAAATCCCATAAAATATTCATTCTATTCACCTTCTATTTTCAAATCATTGGATGACTAAATCCGCCCTATCCCTAGGCAATTCCGTTTCTAAGTAATAATCCTCTGCTTTCCAATACCTATTTTCAAACTTTGAAAGGTTTTTCTGTGTCTCCTCACTCTCACGTAGAAACCTTGTCTCTCTTGGACAGTCCAAATAGACCATATAATGAAAGAAATCTCTCCATTCTTTTCGCTGCAGAAAAACTCCTTCAATAACAATTACGCCTACAATAGGAATCTGTACTTTTTCCATTTCACATATATCTGTTTCTTCATGAAAAAAAGGTAATTTCAATTTTGTTTCGTGTTGTAGCTTTTGAAAAAATTTCTGCCTTAGCCATTCAATGTCCCATTGTAAATAATAATACTCGTACCATTCTTCATATCCAGTATGATATCGTTTATTACGCTCCACTATATGATCATCAATATGGAAAATATGAAACGGAATGCCTTCTTGTTTCATATTTTCTTTTAAATTGGCTACAAATGTTGTTTTTCCAGATCGACTTAAACCATCTATACCTAAAATGAATCTATTTTCCCTATGCTTCTTCATAATCGTTATAAGTTCGTTTGTACTCATTACTTCTTCCACTCTTCTTTTAATAAAGAATATAAAATGGTATCATGAGCAACTCCATTTTGAATCATATGTTTTCGAAGTAATCCTTCTTCTTGAAATCCTGCTTTACTTAATAATTTTTGAGAAGCTTTATTTTCTACATATACAACAGCAGCAACTCTAATAAGTTGCAATGTTTCAAACCCGTAAGTTAAAATTGCCTGTAACGCTTCCGTTGCATACCCTTGTCCCCAATATGTATCGTCTAATTCATAACCAATTTCAGCTCGTTTATGATGATTATTAATTAAATGAAATCCGCACGTTCCGATTAATTGGCCCGTCCCTTTTTTCTCGATTCCCCAGCGAAATACACTGCCCTCTTCATAACGATTTTTAAACGTTTGAATCGTTGTTTTCGCTTGCTCAATATTTTCAAAAGAATCCATTCCGAAATAACGTATAACTGATTCTTTCGAGAAATATTGGAACAGCGTTTCTGCATCTAATAGTGTAAGTTCTCTTAGTCGTAAACGTTCTGTTTCTAGTTTCGGAAATCCCATCTCTCTTTCTCCCTCTATTCTAATGAACTGCAAATTTCAATATAATTTCCATCTGGATCAGCAATGTAGGCAATTGTTTGTCCCCACGGTTTTACAATAGGTTCAACTAAAATCTTGATTCCTTGTTCTCTAAATTGCTCAATCGTTTCTTGTACATTCTCAACAACGAATCCTAATTCGAAATGAGAAGACTGTAATTCACCTTCTGTAAGCGGTAGTCCTGTTAATTCTTTCACATCTTGCCGCGTATTCATCGCTAAAATGGTAGTTCCAGTATTAAATTCAATATATGTTCCGTGCTCTGCTTTTATAGGTAACTGTAAAATATCTTTATAGAACCTTAAACATGCCTCAAACTTTTCTACATATAAAATGATGTACTTCATTTTCAAATTCATTTTACATCCCCCTTTATATCCATCCCTAAAATTTCGACAAATGTCTCATAAAAACCTTGTTTCTTATAGTAACGAGCACAAAAAAATGAGGCCGATTTCTCGGCCCCCCAGCTTATTGGCATAAAACAGGAGATTTGGTTTGGACATAACCAGTTCGTACTTTTATTATATTTTATTTTTTCTGAATTTTAAATACATTAAACACCTATTTATATTGAGAAAGTTTTTTGCTTGCATAAAATTAAAGATTTTAAGAAATGATACAAATGGAGGTGTATACATATGGAACCAATGCTATGTCCAAGTTGTAAAACAAACCGTACCCGCTTTAATATTCTTGAGCAACAAGTAAAACCAGTCAAATTAAATCCACAAACTGGTCAAGTAGAAGAAGAATACACAAATGAAACGATGAATGCTTTTCATATGGCCTATCAAGGACCTACATACCGTGTCCAATGCGCTGTATGTGGGCTTGTTGAAAACCCAGAACAATTTATTAAACCTGCTCAAAATCAGTCTTTCTAATAAAAACATGATTATCCCTTATAGAAATAGATTTTTCTATAAGGGATTTTTTCGTTTAATAAGTTAATTAAAAATGGATTTCTTCCTTATTATATATTAACCTTCACACTCTTTTGGTCATTTTTAAATAAGGGAGGTAAAACAAATGATTTTAAATAAAAAGATAATGCTTTCATCAACATTTCTACTATTAACTTGTCATATAGTCATCTTTTACTTTTGGATCTTCGATTGGGAGAAAATAACGACTCCTTACGG
>NZ_JBEUTW010000707.1:0-1653 GCF_040492675.1 Bacillus sp. AP50 | reverse complement strand
CTTTTGATCTAATGTAAAAATAAAAAAGATGGTTACAACCATCTTTTTTATTTTGCTATATATTTAAAATAAATTCATATATTATTTGGTGGTAAGAATATACAATTAAAAGCATTCAGTGTTTCTTTTTTGTTCGATGAGGTAAGAAATTGCTTCTATATGATCACCAATGATTTGTTGCGTTGCTAATGAAAGGTAGCCTTCCTGCGAGAAGTGTTTTTCTGGTCGAACTCGATTTATCTTGTCAACGTCGATAGAATGAACATTTTGTACATGCAATCCTGCTAAAATTGTTTTAACTTGACTTAAGGTTGGTGAAAGAAGAGAAGCAAACCCAATTGTATCAATGCATTTTCGACTAAAAGCATGAGGGACAGCAGTTATGGAGCCCATACCTAAATCTTTTCGATTACATGCTAAATTAACAACATGCTTACATGCAGTTACGATAGTATAAGGAACACGATACATGTAGTAGTGCTCTAATTTATTTAAAGCTAAATCGGTTCCATTTTGAACAGATTGTACAAATGGTAATAAATCAGAACTAGGAATTAAGAAATCACCATCAATAAATAATAATATATCACCTTTTGCAAAATATGCACCAACGGCACGTCCGGTATCAATGCCGAGTGCTTCTTTGTAAGTAATAACTGTTGCACCGCAATTTTTCGCCAATTCCTCTGTTTTATCTGTTGATCCATTAACAATAATGATGATTTCTAAAGGTTTTAATTTCTGCACCTCAAAAATGATAGATTCTATCGTTTTTTCTTCATTTTGAACAGGGATAATGATGGATAATTGTTTATTTCCATAAGTATTTGAATAAAACTCTTTACCTGTAATTATTTTGGATATAGCTCTTTGTTCGCCGTTTTGAAGTTCTAAAATAATATCCCGCCTTCGATTATTATCAGTATAGTTTCCTCTTGAATCTTGTAATATATTTACCCAATTTTCAATTGCTTCTAGGTGATAACGAATGAGTTGTTTTGAGGGGAAGGAGGGAATTTGCGGTATAGAAATTTTAAAATGATTGCTAATGCGAAAATTATTTTTAATAATTTTCATTTGTGCTAATATCGGATTTAATAAACTTTCTGGAGTAATTGCTTCAAGAATTTCCTTTGTTACCGCGTAGGGAGGAAATAATAGTGAGTTAACATGTAAATCTGGACGATGAAAAAAATGATTCGTAACTTGCTGCCAAATCATTTCTATAGTTGGCTTTTGCTTTTGATAAAAAAAATCATCTAAATTGTTTAATACTAAGTCAGCTGATTTATCTAGTAATGGTTGAAGAAATTGTTTAAGTAAGGAAGGGGGGATATTGTAATTTGCATCTAAAAATAAGAGGTACTTACCTTTTGCTTTTTTGGCACCAATTACATAACAATTATTTGATTCTGTCGGTTCTTCTAATGTGATAATTTTACAATTGTAAGATTGTGCAATATCAATGGAATCATCGATACATCCGTTAATAGTAAGGATAATTTCTAAAGGCTGTAGTTGTTCACAGGCTTTCAAAATTTCAGGTAAAACTTTTATGTTATGCTGTATACGAATAATAATAGAAATCGGATTTTTACACATAAGTAGTCTCCTTTTTAATCAGAGGTAGTTATTAATAAGGTTAGATAAAAT
>NZ_JBEUTW010000706.1:0-1108 GCF_040492675.1 Bacillus sp. AP50 | reverse complement strand
TTTTTCAAGAGAGAGCACTTATTGGGGAGTGCTTTCTCTTGTTTTCACCTTTTGATGAGGACAAGCATATATTGAAGTGTAGGGCAGGCTTACTGGCTTGTATCTATCCTTATTTTAATGCTCATTGAAAACCCTTATCACATTAAGAGGATCTACTGGCGCAGGTCCTCATTTTTTATTGAACAAAATGGACATTTGAATGGATAATGCCTTCCTTAAAATAACTGTAATTAAAAAACAGTTTTTATAAAAAGTATAAAATTAATGTTATAATGACCTAAATAACCCCAAATAAAGTTTATTTTAGAAAAGGGGGTAGATGGAAAATGTTTCAGAGGCTCAAATTTTATGTAATGTGCATATTAATTAGTTCATTTTTAGGTGGAATTATCATAGGTGCTAATTTCTTGGTACATAACATATATAATTTAGTTGCAGGTAAAGAATATCATTTTAATATGTGGTCTTCTATTATTATATTTAGTGTCGTATTCATTTCGGGTTTCTTGTACATGTTGAAGAAAGGGCCAAATATACTTGTTAATAATTAAAACAATATCAATTATCATAGGCGCTGCCGTGATCTAGGTAGCGTTTTGTTGTTGTTAAGAAAAGATAAGGTATAAATCAAAAAAAGAGAGCTAATGCCCTCTTTTTAAACAAAACCTAAGGTTTATGCACAAATTGGAATCCCTAATGCTATTAAAGTCAATGCTACTTGAAGAGAAAGCTCTAATCTAGCAATTTCGATTCCGGCAACTGAGACCACTAAAAAAGGTTGTCCATTAACGAATAAAACACAACTGTCCATGCTTACGCCTCCTTTCTAGTAATCTACTACAGTATATGAATAAAATCTTTATATGTAATAGTTGAATTAATCGATTTAATAGAATTGATAGATTTGTCCTGTTTTACAAAACAAACCAACACAAAGAACGAACATAAATGTCCTGTGTACCAGTCTAAAAGTTGATGCTTTTAGATAATGCGGAAAAATTATTGAAATCACACCTTAAATCCATCTAAGGGTTAGTCTGAAATAAAATATGCAAAACAATGATAACTCTTAAATAGTATCAGGGGATGATGATGGGATATCCAAGAG
>NZ_JBEUTW010000705.1:0-1846 GCF_040492675.1 Bacillus sp. AP50 | reverse complement strand
CATATATATACAATGGGGATTTTTAAAGCGTAGTAGCATAAATATAACTCTTTTTTGAGAAACAGGCAGAAAAAGTCATAGTTGTAGTGAAATTGACTTATAGACATCCTACCATATTAAACACTATGATGATGTTACAAAATATCGAACAAATAAAAGTGAAAATGGATAGAGACTTTTAAAACTGTTGACATTCAATTTATTAGAATTGAATGCCAATCGTTTTAAATATACAGTTATATTACATATGTATTTTGTAAAATCCCGATTTTTTGTCGGTTAATCATTAGCAGGGAAGGATAGGGGTCTTATTAATATACTTTTACTATATATAAGTAAAGTGTTTTGAAATTGAAAATATTTGACTGATATTTTAATGATAGAAATTAAATGTCAGATAAGTACTTTCCAACATACAGACCACTTGCAGCTGCTTGAGATAATGAATGCGTAACGCCTGAACAATCTCCAATTAAAAATAGCCCATGTATACTAGTTTCAAAATGATTATTAATTTTTATCGTAGGAGCATAGAACTTTCCATCAATTCCATATAGTAAAGTATGTTGATCGATAGGCTCCTGTATAAATTGTTCTAAGCGTAATAAAAATTCTTTTAGCCCTTCAATATATGATTGAGGAATTTCTTGATTCAAATCTCCATAATCCCCCTGTAGTGTAGGCTGTATACGATTATGCTCCATGCTGTTTTCCACCGTAGGTTGTTTCTTTAGTAAGTCCTCTAAGCGCTGTATAACAATCCGATCTCGTCCTTGGTTAATGCCTTCAATAATTGAACTTGCGTATGCATTTGCTTCTTTGAGAGTTGGAAAATAGCGAGGAATAAATAAAGTGAAATTTAAGTTAGAAGTGCCAGTTCCTTGTTCCCGAAAATTTTGACCGTCAGGCATAACTAAACCTTCTTCGTACTTTCGAATGATGCGGCCTTGTGGATTCATACAGTAAGTAGTTGCTGTGAAATGCTCACCTTGATAAGAAAGTTTTGTTTCAAAAGTATCTTTTAATATAGAACGTAATTGATGTTCTTTCATTTCTACTCTAATTCCTAAATCTACACGTGTTTGCTCCTGAGAAATATTTAGGGAACTGCATATTTCTTTTAACCAATCGGCCCCAGAGCGCCCAGTTGCAAATACAAGTTGCTTAGTTTGAACTGTTCCTTGATTTGTCTCTATTGTAAAATGATCTTCCTGTTTCAGAATATGTTGTACATCTATATGAAATTGGATCTTTATTTTCGTCAGTAAAAATTCATAGAGCTGCTGAAAAATGTTACTGGAAAGTGTAGTACCAAGATGTCTTACTTCTGTTGTTAGCATTTGTAAACCACACGCTTCAGCTCTCTTAGTGAGACTTGAATTTTCAGTAGAATATTTTGAAACCGAACTTCCACCAAACTGACATAGAATTTCATCTACTTCAGCCATGAGTTGTATAAAACCCTCTTTACCGACTTTTTTCTCAAGTTCTCCGCCAAATCCGTTTGTATAATTAAATTTCCCTTCAGATTTTCCTAAACCACCAAACCCGAAATATTTATCACATGTAGTACAATTACACACTTTTCCTTCGTCTAAAGGACAATGGCGATCTTCTAGCGCTTTACCTTTATCAAGAATTAAAACTTTTTTGTTACTTTTAGCTAGTGAATAAGCCATAAAAATGCTACTTACTCCAGCGCCGATAATTGTAATATCATACATATTCTTCCACCTGCTAACGAATAGTTTGTTTTTTATTTTTCTAGTGTATAACAATTTTATGAAGTTAAGAAATAGCTTTTATTAATAAAGTGGGAGTTTTTGAACTTGATGCTTTATTAATT
>NZ_JBEUTW010000704.1:0-4966 GCF_040492675.1 Bacillus sp. AP50 | reverse complement strand
GCGTGTATTGGAAATGGAAAGCTATATTCTTTCCATTTCCAATACACGCACCAATTCCGACACCATAATATGAGGCACCAGCTAAATATACATTTGGATAAAGATTCGTCATTTTTTCTTGCAATGCTTGAACCGCTTGATTATGTTCTAAATGATATTTCGGCATTAAATCTTTCCAATTTGTAACTTCGACTACTTCTGGCTCACCTTTAATTCCGAGACTCTTTTCAATATCATATAAAGCTACTCGTACTAATTCTTCTTCACTATAATTTTTGATTGTTTCATATACCGGATTGGTGCTCTTATAAAACATTCTTACTAATAATTTTTGTTTACCCGATGTATGTTTCCACTTTCGACTTGTCCATGTACAAGCATCACAATGTAAATCACTGTTTTCCGTTACAATAAACCCTGTGCCGTCAGCTGGTAGTTGTTCATCTAGTATGTCAAATCCTAAGTAAATACTTATAAGAGATGAGTTTTTAAATGTATTAAACTGCTCATTTAACTCATTAGACTGTAATAAAGTTTGTGCTATATCATGCGGAGCTGCTAAAACAACATAATCAGCTTGTATTGTTTCATGATTTACAAAAGAAATCTCATATCGATCTTCTTGTTTACTTACAGCCGTCGTTATAGCACCTTTTTTTACGACAGTTTCAGTGAGCACTTCTTCTAAGCGATTAATTATCGTAGATAGTCCACCTTTAAATGATACGAATTTTTTATTTCCTGCTGATTGAAATTGTTTTTTATTCTCTTCAAAACCTTTAATAATACTTCCATACTTATTTTTATAATCCAGTAAATACGGTAATGTAGATGCCATTGTAAGCTCATTCAACTTACCAGAATATACGCCTGAAAGTACAGGAGCAATTTGTCTTTCCACTAACTCTTTCCCTAAGAAACTTTCTAAAAATAGAGCAAGTGATGTATCTTCCGTAAACTCTTTATTTTTCGTTATGAAATCTTTTAAAGCTACGATTTTCCCTTTCGTTGAGACTAGCGTACTGCTAAACAAAGACTGGGCGCTCATCGGTATCCCAAATATAGTATCAGAAGGAATCGGATGTAACATGTTTTCAGAATATATGTAAGAAATACCCGTTTCATTATATACCATTTCATCTTCTAAATTTAAATCTTTTACAAGTGGCATAACATATTCATTACGAGCAACGATTGAATCCGCTCCTGACTCCATAATGAAATCCTTTTCTTCCACACTATGGATTTTACCACCTAAATACTCTTCTTTCTCAATAAGAATAAAATTTAAATCGATATTATAATCCTTTTTTAATTTTTCTAAATAAAACATAGTAGAAAGTCCCGTTATACCTCCACCGATAACAACAACTGTTTTCATATGTGCTGCGCTCCTAACCGATACAATTAATAATTCCTTTTTATTATAACCAAAAGTCCTTATATTCGACTAGCAAGTTGCGCATTCTGTAAGAAATTAGACAATATATTTGAATATATTTTCAAATTACCTAATAAAAAAGAACTATAACATATACAAACCACGTCATAGTTCTCTTTATTTTAAAAACATAAAGTAATTGATTAATTTGTCTAGTTCTTGACTCAATGCCGATACTTTTTCATGTTGAATTCCATAATCCGATACTAAATATAAAAGTTCTTCTTTTTTTATTTCAATTACTTTTTCCAATTTCGCTAGTTCCATGTCGTTTTACATCTCTCCAAAAATAAAATGTATGTATTTCAGTATAGCCTACTTACATAATTAGTAAAAGTAAAATACGCATGTAAAATCTTACATATTTGAAAAAATAATATACTACTAACAAAAAAAGAAACTAGATTAAGCTTCCTTTTACAGATTATTGACGTTCATTAAGAATGAATAACATACCGGAATTTTTCTAATGTTATATCTTTATAATTTGGAGCTCTCTTTATATGATTAAAATAACTGGCAATTGCAGCTGCTCCAAAATGCGCATGCCAAATATCATTTGTTTCTTTTTTACATTGAAAAATAATTGAAAGGCCGCCTTTTAAAATACTTTTGTTTTCCATTTTCTTTCTCCTCTAGTTAAAATCACTATATTTTCATCCTAAAGATGGTGTCAGTACAAATAAAATGTGATTCGATTCATCACTTTTATTCAAAAATCGATGCTTCACATTTGGTGGAATACGTACAACATCGCCTTCTTCTAAAAAATATTCTTTTCCCTCCAATTCTACGTACACTTCCCCTTTCATAATAACAGCAATCTCTTCCTTATCTTCATGGGAATAATGACTTTCTGTTGTGTTTGCTTGTTTATTTAAATCCATCATTAACATTTCAATACGTGCTTTCATAAAATCAGGTGTTAATACATCATATACAATGTGATCATTGTTTTCCCGATATACTTTTTTTCGATCTTTTTTCTTAGAAATGAGCGAATCTGTATCGATATCATTAATAAAAAGTGTAAACAGCGGTACATTTAATGCTTTTGCAATTAACTCCAAAACATTTAAAGAAGGATTAGCATGTCCTCTTTCAATTTGGCTAATTAGTGATGTACTAATCCCTGCATAATCAGCAAATTCACGAATTGTCATATTATTTTTCTTACGATAACTTAATACTGTTTGTCCAAGCCTATCATGTATCATAGTAAAACTTCCTTTCGTCCATCATAATGCATATTTCATTGTCTTTGTGCTGACATACTAAACAAAGGCAAATAATCCTTTCCTATTATCTCCGGGACTTATATACTTACTTTTGTACATTATATCGCATTAAGTTTATTATAATAAACATTCTATCGGAGGGACAAACTTTGAAATCACCTATTCTTTCATATTTTATCTTATTTTTTGGTGTATTCGCCTTATCAACTTCAGCAATTTTTGTAAAATTGGCAGATGCTCCTGCGACAATCATTGCTTTTTACCGATTATTCTTTGCCACACTGATCCTGTTACCGTTATTACTATTTAATAAAAATAGTCGAAATGAGCTAAAAACTTTAACGAAAAAACAATGGACATTCGGATTCACATCTGGGCTATTTTTAGCTGCACATTATGTACTATGGTTTGAATCATTACAATATACTTCTGTAGCAAGCTCTACAGTTATCGTAACGTTACAACCTTTGTTCTCAATGATTGGTGGTTATTTTTTATTTAAGGAGAGATTTACGAAAGGAGCGGTTATTGGTTGCCTCATCGCTATTTCAGGTAGTATCATCATTGGCTGGCAAGATTTCAAAATTAGTGGAGAAGCTTTATATGGAGATATTTTAGCATTTATCGCTGCCGGTATCATTACTGCTTATTTTTTCATTAGCCAACACGTTCGTAAAGATTTGTCACTTATACCATATTCGGTAATTAGTTATGGAAGTAGTGCTGGCTTTCTTAGCATATTTGCTTTCATGCAACAAGAATCTTTCATCCATTACTCTACACAAACTTGGTTGTGCTTTATTGGATTAGCTTTCATTGCTACAATTTTAGGACAAACCATTTTTAATTGGTTATTAAAATGGATGAGTGCTACTGTAATTTCAATGAGTATTTTAGGTGAAACAATTGGCACTTGTATGCTAGCGTACTTTATATTACATGAGACTATTTCTTTACAACAAGGACTAGGAATTACCGTTATTTTTATTGGTTTAGTATTATTTTTATTACAGCCAAATTCTAATGAAAAAGCATGACAGTATACTGTCATGCTTTTAACTATTCATTATGTACAATTAAACCATTCGGTCTAAAACGACTCATCATAATTTCATTAATAAACTTTCCGTGAGCTTTCAAATTCCCTATCTTTACTCCCTCTTCTACAAATCCAAATTTTTCATATAAAGCTTTTGCTTTTGGATTCGTTTCTAACACACCTAGTTCTACTCTCTCTAACATTAACCAATTATCAGCCAGATCAAGCATCTTCATAAGAAGTGCTTTCCCAATTCCTTTATTATGATATTCACTGTCTACCCCAATGAATAAATCGCCTGAATGAGATCTTCGGCCCGGACTTTGTGTTAAACCTACAAATCCAACAACTTCTCCATCATATTCTGCAACAAATTCAAATTGATTTGGTGCTAAATTTCGAATTCTATTTTCCATAGCTTCTACACGCATGCTAGGTAAGAAAACCATATACGGTAAAACGTCATCCTGTATACATATACGATGAATTGCTCTAGCATCTTGTATTTCTACTGCTCTAACGTTGATCCCCATCTTTCTCTCCTCCATATAAATAACAATATATTTGTTTGTGTGTATTCTAGAAACGTGTATGAATGACCTTCTCACTCGTATTTCTTTATGTCATTTTTACATAATTATTTCGATATAATACTTAATTTCCAAAAAGATTAACAACTATATGGATTTGGTTAACTTTTCGCCTCGTTATATAAATTAAGCAAATTTTCAATTGGAATACCATTTAGTTTCATGCCGACTATATTACAATTTTCTATTTCAATATTTTTCAGATTACTATTACTTATAGTGCTGCCTTCCAAATCACATTTATCGAATACAATAGGTTCCTTCTCATCTCCGAGACTTGTATTTTTAAATTGCACTCCACCTAAAGTCACCAAATTAAATTTACTGCCAGAAAGATTTAAATCTGCATATGATGACCATCTAAAATTTATATTTCTAAACTTTGATTGACTTACATTACAATTACTCATATTCATATTTATTATATTGCTACCAACAAATGAACTGTTTTTTAAATTCACTTGATAATACCCTGTATTCGCTAAATTACAGTTTTCGTATTGACTATTTTTCATATCTTTATTTGTAACTACACTCTCTTTGTTTGAGCTTGTTTTTATTCTTTTCACGTAACAATACTCATCTTCCGATTCAAAAATCATTTGGTAGCCCATCTTTTTATAAATGTGATGATTATTAATTTGTCTACTAGATGTTT
>NZ_JBEUTW010000703.1:0-1167 GCF_040492675.1 Bacillus sp. AP50 | reverse complement strand
ACTTTATTATATTAATTTTAACACACTTTTATTGAAATCCACGCTCCAAACGTTTTACTATTCCACAATTTTTATTGTATGAACCATCTGGACTATAACTCCATATAGTAATGTTAACAACTTATTATAAAGCAGGTGAAAATTATGCCATCAGTTGTAGGAAATTTAGTTGTACAAAATAGCAATGGATCATTTAACTTAGGTGATTTCTACAACGTATCTCCGAAAGAAAATACGAAAGCTTATAATGGTTCCGGCGCATCAAACGTTGGTTTTGTTGTTAATACTTTTAGCGGTGTTAGCGCGACCAATACATTTGATTCTGACCTTGCAGATCAAAACCAAGTGGGTACAGCCTAATCTTATGTTCAACTTTCTGTATAGAAAATTTTAATTTGTCTATACTATAATCAGGCTGTTTGACAGCTCTTGTTGATTTTGGAGTACCCTATCTTTTTCTCCCTTTCCCTGGGGCTCAGCAGCTAGCACGAAGCTAGCTGCTTTTTCTTGTATTATTTGTCTCATAAATCAGAAATAAAAGAAGCTGCCATTTAATATTCAGCTTCTTTTACGTTATTTCAATAATATCCATAGCGTTAAATACGTAAGTTTTATAAAAGGCGTCTGTACAAATTACAATTTGTTTTACCGGATTGATATGTACAACAGTCATGTAGCTTGTTAGTATGTAACCATCTTCAAAATATGTTACCAATATTTCTTTCTCAGACAATAATGACGTTAATAATTTATCAGAAATTCTCTCTTTTGCTTCATTTGTTAAAAGCGGTTTTTGTACTTTTAATTTCTCTCCAATAATCTTTCTCATATTTAAAAGTTGTTCGGACATTACTGTAAACGGAACCCACTCTCTTCCTTCTTTTTGTATCTTTACATCGTTCATTTTTTATCTCCTTGATCATTTATACATTTATTTAGCCATACTATCCCTTAGTTATTTTTAATACTCACTAAACTCGGATTTACTTCTAAACTATAATTAGGTTACTTCTTAAAAGAACATTCGTTCCTATTATACACGAACTTACGTTCTTTTGAGAAGAGCCATACTTATTATTTCTTAACAAAAAACATAATTTTATTTATCTCCATACTTTTTTCCTTTATCAAATAAACTTCTCATTTCTTATATAACATGCATATAAC
>NZ_JBEUTW010000702.1:0-2145 GCF_040492675.1 Bacillus sp. AP50 | reverse complement strand
CATCAACCTGAAGGGTTTGTTACCACTTATAAAATATTTTAATTATATAGTAGTATATTTTATTGATAACTCCCCCAATATACAGACATCCTTAGGCGAACAATAGAGTAAAGATTGTTAAAAACTTCACAATATATTCGATAACTTATTGATTTGATTGTTTCTCCCCAAAGATTTTATTTTTAATGGAAATTCCTGTAGGTGTAGCTGCAATACCACCTAAACCTGTCTCTCTTAATTCGCGAGGCATCTGTCTTCCAACTCTATACATGGCTTCAATCACTTCGTCAGCATTGATGAGATTGTTTACGCCAGCTAATGCGATGTCCGCTGCTGCTAAAGCATTTGCCGTTCCAATGGCGTTTCTCTTTACACAAGGAATTTCTACCAAACCAGCGACCGGATCACAAACTAAACCGAGTAAATTTTGTAATGCAATCGAAAAAGCTTCAGAAGATTGCTGTGGCGTTCCACCCGCAGCTTCTACCGCAGCTGCAGCCGCCATCGCTGAGGCACTTCCTACTTCAGCTTGACATCCTCCATACGCTCCTGAAATACAAGCGTTGTTTGCGACTATCGTTCCAAATAACGCTGAAGTGAATAGAAAATGAATCATATCTTCATGACTTAACTGCAACGTATCTTTAATACTAAATAGGACTCCCGGAATCGTCCCACTCGCACCTGCTGTTGGAGTTGCACAAATAGCTCCTAATGCAGCATTTACTTCATTAACACCGATAGCACTTTGAATCCCTAACACCATCAAATCTCCAGAAAGAGTTTTCCTATTTTCTCGATAGTTTTTAATTTTTACAGCATCCCCTCCGGTCAAACCTGTTGGAGAAAATACACCGTCGCCCTCGATACTTTTATTTATTGCATGTTGCATAGTCGCTAAATTTCGTTCCATTTTACTCCATACTTCTTCATAAGAAGTTTTAGTTTGTTTGATTTCCTGTTCGATTGCTAATTCATAAATTTGCTTTTGGCTTTTATTAGCTGCATCCACAATTTCTTTTATGGCCATATACATATTTTTCACTCCTTAATGTGACTAAAGAATAATAAGATTAGCTATATTGCTTAAATCTCCTAATTCCTTCTGAGCATTACCTGGCAATATCGAATCCAAAGCGAATGCATATAAATATTTTGTTTTATCTTCCAAACTATGAAAGTTGTTAATTTCCACATCATATTGTTTAAAGATCCTGCGTAAAACAAATTCAAAGTCAGCTCTTTCTGAAATCGCAATAACAACTGGCAATGGCCCCTGCAGATTTAAGCTAAATCCATCAATTTCAACATTTTTGACTTCAATCAACCCACCACCGACCGAAATACCCATTACTCTAATACTTCGACTTTCATCCTCTGCATATACATCTGCCGTATTTGGATGACCAGCAGGACTATTACCCAATTGTTCAATAAAGGTAATGTCAATTCCCTTAGACTCTGCTATTTTAATAGCATCTGGTACTTTGCTGTCATCAGCAGCTAAGCCTAATATACCAGCAATAATTGCAAAATCAGTTCCGTGACCTTTATGGGTTTCAGCAAATGATTCATAATACTTTACCACAACTTTTTTGGGAAGACCTTGAAATAATTTATTAGCAACTGTTCCAATAGCCAAAGCACCTGCAGTATGTGAACTTGAAGGGCCTATCATTATGGGCCCAATCACATCAAAACAACTTTTGTATTTAACAATCTTTTTTTCTTTAATAGATGCTACATTCATGTTCATATAAGCACCCCCATAATTTATTATTTTCAGCTGTAGTTGAATCTAAGTTATTAGAATGATCGATTCAAAACAAGTTTTTTGATAACGCTTTCTTTATTGAGTTGAATAAACTTCCCTTCTAATCTGCTATCCTCCGTATAGTAATCATATCAGTATGTCCAATTTTAAAAAATTACTGGCAAGTTCTTTAGAATTTTTAATCCAAAACGAGGTTTGATATTTTCTCTAGAGGTAATAAATTGTGTCTCGACGCCCTCATTATAACTTGTATATTTATAAGTTTAATCTTTTTTTATTTTTAGAAAGATTGAATAGACAGAATTTTGAATAGGTAATAAATTACACTTAGTATGTAGCAATTGTGTCCTTTGTTTGAAGCTGTATTAGTT
>NZ_JBEUTW010000701.1:0-3781 GCF_040492675.1 Bacillus sp. AP50 | reverse complement strand
TGATTAAACTCATTTGGATTAATATTTGCTTTTTGTGAGAGTGCTACAATTTCTTCTTTTGAAATTGAGTCTTTCGTATTTATAGATGCTATATTTGTGTATTTTCCGTCTTCTGTTTTTGGAATTTCTAAAATCCCTTTATTCACGAGATCAACTACAGCCTTATGCTCTGAAGAATGTAAATCTACACCAGTAATTTTCCAATTACGCATAACTTTTGGAGTGTATACACCATTCTTTACCTCTTTTAAATATGTAATAGCAAGGTTACGAATGGTTCCGCCTGTTTCTCCAAATGCATTCTCTTGTTTAGATGACCAAATTTGTTCAAACTTACGCCCCTCTAAAGCTCCCCCTTTTGCCTGAAGAGCCTCCATTCTATATGCATTCATTCCCAGCGTCATAACATCGCTCGTTTTGATTGGTTTGTTTGTACGAATAGAGCGTAAATTTGTAATTCTACTTCCATATGGTTTTGTTAAGTCAATTTCGTATTTTACGCCTCCAAAGAAATCGTTCGTACTGTATTTAGATGCACGGCGGGTTTTATCAAAGCTAACGGTTACATCTCCGGCACGAGATGAGTTAAAATATCCTGCTGCCCATTCCATATAGTCTTTTAAATCTTTTCCAGAAATCTTATATACTGTAATTTCTCCCAAGGCATATTGGTAATTGTACGCAATATCTTTTTTCTTAATAGGACCTATATCCAAACGGGCATAATCATTATCAATTTGATGGGCTACTACATCCGCTTTACTGTAGTAGAGCATGACTTCATGAAAGAAATCTGATAAAGGTGTTTCTTGAATCTGAACACTTGGAATACCTTTTATTTCATTTTCAGGAACAAGATTTCTCCCCTTTAATTGAGCGACTACAACATTTGCATCTCCTCTCGCATATTCGTGAAAAGGTGTTAATGTTTCTTCAAGTGTAGGATCAGATAATATCGTTGTTCCATCAGCATTTTTTACAGGTATAGCGGTAGCAGTTTTATTTTTTAAAGTCAACTTCCCATCTTGCTTTGTAAAAGTAAGGTCAATACGTGAAATATGTGTTCCATATTTATCTGGTTCTGTAATAATTACGCCATTTACAACTTCTTTTTTTACAAGTTTATGCATGTGAGCCGCAAAAATAGCGCTTAGTTCCGGACAAGCATTTGCAATATCTTGAACACCAGTACCAGGGATACCATTCTCATTTTCTAATCCCATATGCATAACTCCTACCATTACATCTACTTTACCTTCTAATTCCTTAATTGCCTTTTTCGTCTCTTCTACCGGATTTTTCACCACTAAACCATCTAAGTGATCTGTCCCTTTTTCAAAATCACTAATCATTGGTGTATTCATACCAATAATCCCAACTTTAATTCCACCTTTTTCCACAATTGTATATGCAGGAAGAAAGCGCTCTCCATTTTCCTTATAAATATTTCCTGCTAACGTTTTTCCCTTATATTGCTCACTAACTTTTTTCAATGTATCTAATCCAAAATTGAATTCATGATTTCCAAATGCCCAGGCGTCATATCCCATTGTATTCATCGCTACCATCATTGGCGATTGTGGTTTATCGTTGAATAATTCTACTGAGTTTCCTTGAATTGTATCCCCAGCATCTACTAATATGGTATTTGGATTTTCTTGACGGACCTTCTTTATAACCGTATAAAGCTGCGTCAAACTTCCACTCATATTTGCTCCATCAAGCGCATAATCCCAAGGCATAAATCTACCATGAATATCTGCAGTACCTAACAATGTGATATTAACTTCAGATTCCTCAGCCTTAGAGATAGGTGGTTTGACTATTACTGCTGTTCCAAGCAGTAATAGAATTACAAAGTAACATACATAGTTCTTCCATTTCATTTTTTGCATAATAATAATATTTCTCCCCTTTTTGTACTTTCATAAAGTTGCTTGAACTTTAAAAATGTAACTTATTATTCAGGAAACTTCAACTACAAAAGATAATTTTGAAGGTGGTTCTGTTGCAAAATAAAGAGAATAAATTGCATACATCCCCTAACAGAATTGTATTTTATCGTTTCCTGACAGAATACCCATTCCTTAAGCGTGTGAAGAGTACTTTCAAAATAAGGACATATCATTCATCATCATAAAATCATTATTTCAATTTACTAAAATTCGCATATAAAATATGTTATGATGATTATTTTTTTGAATTTCATTGTCGAAGTATTTCCTTCTCAATGAAAATACTTCCAAAAAAATAACCCCGCTCTTCATTTAAGACGGGGTTACACTTATACAGAAAATCGGATAGTTTCATATTTTCTTAAGCTTATTGGTTACTTTCAACTAATTTCATTCTATTTTTGTTTTCTTCTGAATCAATATGAATCAACCGTTTTCCCTGTTTATAATACGCATCAATAAATAGGGAATGATTTTTACTTTTCAATTTCACAAAGTAATTTTATCTCTTTTATTTGTGAAATATGACGCTGTTCATGTAAATAAATCAGTTCTATCCACTGATCAAGGGATAATTCTCCAAGAGCTGGATGCATCACTGCTTTTTTCGCTAATATAGACTCATCTTCTATTGTACTCAGGAAACGCATCAATTCTTTTCTTGATTCGTTTAGCATATTGAGCATTTGCTCCACTTCAAATGGTTCTATACTTGGTTCAATCATTTCTGGAGCTATAAACTTTTTCGTTCTATCTAATAAAATAGTGTGAATTTCTTTACGCTCATTTTGGGTACTATCTAACTTTTTTAATCCTGATGAAATAACTGTTATAACTCTCTCATCTAATAAAACTAAATGATGACAAACTTGTGCAATACTCCATTTATCCTTATCTGGTTTCCTATTAAATTGAGCATCACTCAACAAATTAATTTCCTCAACTAATTGATCTCTCGTTTCATAAAACTTGTCATTTACAAATGTATCCATGTGGATTCTCCTTTCATTGCAACCTACATACTTAAATTCCTACGCTAGAAATATTATCTTCAAAAAAAGTTTTTCTTTCACTACTATTCCAATTTCATTTTAAAGCTACAAATGAAATTATTTGTTTTTTATATCTTTTTAATTGGCACAAATAAATTAACCTTTAACTTTCCGTCTAGATCTTCAGCAACATTATTTAAGCAAAACTCTAAATTATCTCTATCATAATCTGCATCATACTCACTATTTGGTAGCCACTCTGCATACATGTATTGATACGCTTCACTTAATTTATGAGGTTCATCATAGAACTGGTATAGACCATATGTACCTCCATCTAATCTTTTAAATTGCACATCATGATGCTTTTCTTTATCGAAGTTTTCAGGAATCGTAACACATGCATCATGCCGGCACTTATGACTTGCAACAAGTTCAGGATTATCTAATGATATTCCGATAAATGATTGCTCTGGTGGATAAAGTTTATTTTCAATTGACCAATTCAGTAACTTTCCCCAGTGATCTTGTGGTTCAAAGTAGCTACCAGTTCGTCTTATATATGCTACTTCTAATGGTGGAAATTTTTTTATAAAAACTTTCATTTACATCTTCTCCCCTATAAATATGTACACTGTTTATTTAGCTTTCTTTAAATATTTATTCCTTCTTAAATAAAAAGAATCCTCTAATCACATGAATTTTAATTGAAATACAATTGATTACTATTACTACTACTAAAGTAGTATGTACTTTCATACTTTTATTTGATTTTAAATTCTTTTTAAATCGATATATTAATTGTAAGAAAATAAAAAGGTGGAGGATTTTAAT
>NZ_JBEUTW010000700.1:0-2041 GCF_040492675.1 Bacillus sp. AP50 | reverse complement strand
CATTAAGTAACATTATCATTACATTCTGTATGGTTTCTTAAAAAATTTCAGTAAAAGAACATATTAATTTTGAAGTGTACAAATAGGGAGAGTGACTTCAACTGTAGTTCCCTTATTCACTTCACTCTCAATAAATACCTTTCCCTGATGTGTTTCAATGATTTTATAACAGATCATTAACCCTAAGCCAATCCCCTCTTCTTTAATACTATAAAAAGGTTCTCCAAGGTATGGTATACGTTCTTTTGGAATCCCACACCCTTGATCGATAAAACGAATACTTAATTGATTATTATCAAGTATATTTAATTGAATGAGAATTTCTCCTCCCATCGGCATAGATTCAATTGCATTTTTTAATATATTAACAAATACTTGCTTTAATTGATTTCCTTCACATGAAATCAATGGAATACCAGGGTTAAGATCGATTCTAATTTTTATATTATTCATCATTGCTTGAGGTTGTAGTAGCATTAAAACTTGATCCATTAGCACACTAATATCATTAGGTTTTATTTTTACCACCTGTGGTTTGGCTACCGCCATAAATTCAGTTGTAATACTCTCTATACGCTCAATCTCTGATGATACTATATTTATATAACCTTGATTATTTTCATTTTCCGTTGATTTTAGTAATTGCATGAACCCTTTCATTGCAGTTAATGGATTATTAATCTCATGAGCCATTACAGTCGCTAATTGTCCTACAACAGCAAGTTTTTCAGATTTTCGTAATAATTCTTCTGTTTTTAGCCGTTCAGTGATATCACGAGAAATACTTAGGAAAACTTTTTTACCATTTAAGTTAAAAACACGAACACTAAACTCAGTTGTTATTACTTTTCCTGTTGGAAAAACATATTCATCTTGCAAAGTGAAGGAAGTTTGTCCCTTTTTAATTTTTTCTAATAACCTTACGATTATTTGAGAATCTTGTGGTACTACATTTGAAAATGATAATGAGAGCAACTCTTCTCTACTATATCCAAACCTTCTACACCCAACAGGGTTTACCTCAATAAATCGACTTGGAGCATTTTCTTCATTCAGCTCTACTACATATACCGCATCAGTTGCTTGTTCGATTAGTGCACGGTACTTCATTTCACTATCTCTTAATTGCTGGTGTAATCGATGTCGTTCTCTTTCTGCTTGTTTTCTTTCAGAGATGTCTCTACATATTGCTGATAAAGCTATCACATTTCCTCTTACATCTAGTATAGGAGAAACTGTCAGACTAACATCAAGAAGACTCCCATCGCTCCTTTGTCTAACAGTTTCTAATCTAGTAACCACAGATTCACCTGTTAGAATTTTCTGAATATTTTTAAGCGATTCTTCCATTAAAAAATCTGGTACACAAGGTAATCTCTTACCTATGATTTCTTGTGATGACCACCCAAATATCTTTTCATAAGCTTTATTCGCTTGTAAAATATGCCCTTCTCGATCAGAAATGGTAATAGCATCTAGATTGTGCTTTATAAATGATTCCAATAATTCTTTGGTAGCGCTTAATTCTGATTCTACCTTTTTCCTTTCGGTTATATCAACTGTAGAACCAACAACTTCAATAACTTGTCCATTTCGTTTAATCGGCCTAAGCGCAATAAGAATAATAGTTTTATCATTTGGCCAAGGTAATTCAAATATAATTTCTTTTCCTTCCCATGCCTGAAGATAGTACTTCATCAATTGTGGAACTAAATGTGGAGGAACAATAGAAGCATCAATAGTACGTAAGCTTTTTCCTACCACCTGTTCAGAATAAAATCCGTTTTGATAATAAAACTGTCCATCACATAAAGTGTGTATAAAGTGCTTACCCACTTTTTTAAATTTAAAAATTCCTCCTTGAAGCTCATGTACGGTATCTGCAAGTTCTTGCTTCGATTTTTTTAATTCTCGATTCATTTTAGATAAGTCCTGTGTTAAATAATACAATCTCTGGTAGGCTTCCATAAGAAATAGCCCAATTAAAAGTCCTAACGCTATATATAATGAGCCTCCTGTGTAAAGTAATGTAGTATTAAAT
>NZ_JBEUTW010000699.1:0-1393 GCF_040492675.1 Bacillus sp. AP50 | reverse complement strand
AAAAGCTTATCATTACGTGTTAAAGGATAAGCTTTTTTATTTTAGTGTAATTACAAGTTTTGAAATTCTTTTACTACTTTCATAATAAACTTAAAGATGCTCTTTTCAACTTTGTAAAATTAATCCTTCATTATTTAAAAGCCGTGATATACCAAATAGCAACAATATTTCCATTTTTATCGAGTACTCTGCCTTCAGCTGCTCCTTCTTCATATGCTGTTACTACACCAGTTTTAGGGTTGACATAAATTTTATTTTCACTAAATAAGACATATTTGTATTGATTTCCGCTTGGCGTCATTGACCAAGGTTTCCCCACTTTAATGTGCATAAATTCACCTTGCACATCAGATACTTGATAAACCGATTTTGTTGATTCTGGATTGTTTACTGCAGCGTGAGTTTTAGTAGTAGCAAAAGTTCCTAAACCTCCAATTCCAATGGTAGCTGCTAACGCAATTCCAACAAATTTTTTCATGTGATAATGCCTCCTTTTTTAATTCATACCTGTATATTAAACGGTTAGTCTTTCATGTCACTTTCATTTACCTTACAATAACCTTAAGTGGATTTTTGAAAATTCTGACCGATGCGAGGGAGAGTATGAAAAAAAATATATTAATTGTTGATGATGACAAAGATATTATTGATCTTTTAAAGCTTTTTTTAGAAATGGAAAATTTTTTTGTTGTAGAGGCTTTAAATGGGGAAGTTGCCTTAAAGTGTCTAGAAGAAAATCATATTGATTTAGCTATCGTTGATATTATGATGCCTAAAATGGATGGTTACCAATTAATTAAAAAGATTCGTGAGACGTTACAATTCCCAATACTTATATTGTCAGCCAAATCTCAAGAAGTAGATAAAATTATAGGTTTAGGGATTGGAGCAGATGACTTCATTACAAAGCCATTTAGTGCTTTAGAAACTATAGCTAGAGTTCAAGCTCACCTTAGAAGGTCCTATGAATTTAATGATAAGGCTGTAGAAGGTAAGGAGAAGCAAATTCATATGGGTGATTTAGTATTAGATCATCATTCTTGTACACTCTATAAATCAAGCGAATCCATTTCTCTCAGTGCTACGGAATATAAAATCTTAACACTTTTTATGGAAGAACCAGGGAGAATTTTTACTAAAAAACAAATTTTTGAAAGTGTATGGTCGGATTATTACTGTGCAGATGATAATACGATTATGGTTCATATTAGTAGACTGCGAGAGAAATTAGAGGATTCTCCTAAGAATCCAGTTTATATAAAAACGATCCGGGGACTTGGGTATAGATTTGCTAGGAAGGAAGAACTTTATGAAAAATAAAGTTTTATATATCTTAATTAAAAATTACGTTATATTTGCACTAGCAATAGGTTTCACGGTGATAATCTTATTT
>NZ_JBEUTW010000698.1:0-1761 GCF_040492675.1 Bacillus sp. AP50 | reverse complement strand
TCTATTATACTGATATGCATCTCCCGATAATCTATATTCGTAAAGCTCAGCTTCTTTTAAATTATATGATATTCTTTGTTCACTAATATCTTGCTGTTTATCTAACCTTAAATTATTACTATCAAAAATTAACGGAGATAAATACACCGTCTTTTGGCTCGGGTTTAAATTCCGATTTTTTCTTATTAATCTTGACAATAAGATATTTCTATTATCTTTACCAAATAAGTTATGCGCTTCATCAATATACATTATGTCAAAATAGACATTATTTTTATCCAATAATCTAAGCGCTCTTTCTTGTGTGAAAATTGCTATAAAACTATCGTCCCCTTGATACATTTCATCATGAATTAAAATTCTTTTATCAATTTTAGAATTTCTTACTTCTCGATAAGTTTGTACCAAAAGAGACTTTGTCGGAACAATGATAGCAATTTTATTATACGATTCATTGTGTAAAATATGTTCTATTATAAGCGAACTTTTTCCAAACGATGTTGGGGCAATATAACTTACTTCATTAGAATTATCTTTTAATAAATTTGTTCTAACTTTTTTTTGTTGGTAAGTTTCAATGTAGTTATGGTTTCTAAAGCTATCAATTTTCACTTCCATAAGACTATCATTTAAACTTAACTGATCACCTAATAATTTAAAATTAATTATATCTTTAGCAATGGGATAAAAACCAAAATTCACAGCAAAATCATATAATGGCATATAATCTTCATATTGCACAGAGTATTTCAAAATAATATAATAAGCAAATTCCAAGTAACTTGAGAAGCGTTGATCTGCTTCGTAATGTTTCATAAATAATATCGCACAACTTAATATATATGTTTTCTCTTCCTCCGTAAGTTGTTCATTCATAGTTATTTTCCTTAACACTTCATTAAACTCTTTTATTTTACTTATACTCGTTAAAGTCGATTTTTCCACTTTTTCCATAATAGATACCCCTAACTAGCGATTTAAAAACTCAATAAATTGAGAGATGGACTTTTTAGTAACACAAATAATGACTATGTCTTTATATTTAAAATTCGAAACAACACCAGCTATTTTCTTCTTTATTTCATTCAAATTGTAATCTTCCCATTTACCACTTAGAAAAATGGTGGATGCAGGTATAATATTAAAATCTTCAATTGATGTAAATTTCTTTTGAGTAAAATTATCAGACAATAATTTAATATTTTTTCTTATACTCTTACTTGTACCTACATCAATGAGTTGTGCATGATTATATGCATTTTGCCACGGATTATTAGAAACATTTCCGCTAAATTTATCAGTCAAATCATCGTATGCTGTTTTAACTTTACTCCAATGAGAACTACCTTTACTATCTCTATAACCGGACTTACTCTCCATAATCCATTCAACTTCATCTTTTGAGTAATAACCATCAAATCCTTTTTTAATCGATCCTTCTTCAAGATTAAAAAAAGTGCATTCTTGTTTGTATCCTAAACTTTTTAAATACAAATGTATAAAAAATTCAGCGGTTGCTCCCATTACCGTATTTTCAGATTTACTTTCAAAAAAATCCCTTGCTCTTTGCTTAACAACCTCTATATCACTATCACTATCTCCCTCACAAATCATTACAAAATGTTCCTCAATGTATTTCAATAATTCCGAACTATACCCCTCAAAATCAACAAAGTGTATTTGATACTTATTTTCAAGAAAAGAACTTGATTTAAATATATTTACTGTAGTAGTTTTCATTATATCCCTTCAATCTATATA
>NZ_JBEUTW010000697.1:0-2087 GCF_040492675.1 Bacillus sp. AP50 | reverse complement strand
GATAGTAACTTAAGTGATCTCGAATCTTTTAATTTGATAATGATGGATATTATTAATAGAGAGTGTGTCTTACATGAAAATATTTTATTTCTTCTGCAACATAATTATAGTCTTCAGTCTTAATAGGGAAAAGATAATTGAGAGAAGTAGAGTAAGGCTACTACGTATACTTACAAACTTTATCAGTAGAAGAATAAGTGTATTTAGTGTTCAGGTTATATACTACTACAATTGCCGGAAGGAAATCTTCATAGTAAAAAGATGATTTATAAAAAGGAGTGTATTTACTTGGAAGATACAAATAAAGAAAAGGTTATTCAAATCGTATTGTGCTGTGTTGAAGAAGTGAATGAAAATCTTGAAAATAAAATTGATCTTGAAAAAGGCTTGAAAGCACATCTTTATGATTGGGAGGGGTATTTAGATTCGTTAGGGCTGGTATCTTTATTGGTAAGTATTGAACAAGGCTTAGAAGATGAATTGGGTTTATCAGTTGATTTGGTGAATTTAGATACAATGTCACAACATAATAGCCCATTTAAAACAATAGAAACATTAGTTGCGTATATTTTAGAATGCCAGGAACAATTAAAATCACTAACATAACAAAATATTAAAGGAGAAAATTTAAAAGGAGGTTAGGTATGCATATTGATTTTTTACTTGAAAGATTTGAAATGAATAAAGAATGCGAAGCTATTGTTTGGGAGGATAAAACTTACACATATGAGTGGTTTCTAAATCAAATAAAGATTTATACAAGGGAGTTAAATGAACATAGAAAGATGGATTATACAATAGTCTCTTTGGAAGCGGATTATTCTCCATACTCTATAGCAATGTTTTTAGCACTTATTGAATTAGGATGTACTGTAGTACCGATATTAAATTCATTGGTTGACAGTAAGAAGAAAGAATACTATGAAATAGTTGAATTAGAAAATGTAATTAAAGTTGAAAGGGGAAGCTTTGAAATAATCAATATACAAAGGGATTACATTCAAAATGAATTATTATTACAACTGAAAAAGTTAAAACATCCAGGATTAGTATTGTTTTCATCTGGTACAACCGGAAGTAGTAAAGCAATTGTACATGATTTTACATTACTTCAAAAGAAGTACAGTGTCGCAAGGAGTGTAAAACGTGTTATACCATTTATGTTATTTGATCACATTGGAGGAGTTAATACTCTATTCCAAATTATTTCCAGCTCAGGGTGTTTGGTAATTATTGATGATCGTACCCCTAATCGAGTATGTAAAATGATTGAGAAACATCAAGTACAAGCTTTACCCGCATCACCAACTTTTATAAATCTACTTATACTGAGTGAGGTTTATAAAAAGTATAATTTAAATAGTTTGCAGACCATTTCTTATGGATCAGAAGTTATGCCTGAGGCTACACTAAGTAAAATAAATGAAATATTCCCTCATGTTAAAATTACACAAATGTATGGGTTGTCAGAATATGGAGTTTTATATTCACAATCTAAATCGAATGATTCTTTGTGGATCAAACTAAGCGATAAGAATATTGAATCAAGAGTAGTGGATGGAATGTTGCAGATCAAGTCAATGTCTACAATGATTGGTTATATTAATGCTCCGAGTCCATTTACTCAAGATGGCTGGCTTATGACAGGAGATATGGTGGAAGTAGATGGAGATTATATTAAAATTTTAGGAAGAAAATCAGAGATTATAAATATTGGCGGAGAAAAAGTATTTCCAGCTGAAGTTGAAAATGTAATACAGCTAATGGATGGAGTAGAGGAGGTTGCTGTTGTTGGTGAAAAAAATGCAATCACAGGGCAAATGGTTAAGGCTGTGGTTAAATTAAGTACAAATGAAAGTGTAAGTGAATTTAGAAAGCGATTAAGAGAGTTCTGTAAAGATAAACTACCATTATATAAGATTCCACAGAAAGTGGTATTAACAACTAAGAAAATGCATACAGAGCGTTTTAAAAAAGATAAGAAGGTATTTATGTAACCAAAAGTTGAAGTCCTTTTATACAATAATTTAAAAATAAATTATAAATCCCTTATATTTTGAAAAAACTTTTTCAAAATATAAGGGATT
>NZ_JBEUTW010000696.1:0-3668 GCF_040492675.1 Bacillus sp. AP50 | reverse complement strand
GTTTTAGCTTATTAGAAATAGCTCAAGAAGGTAAAAGTACTTTTCATTCGAAATATAAAGAGTTCTTACGAGAAACAGGAAAGGCTCCAGTAGAGGAGCTTATGAAAAAACATTTTGAAATAGATATAAGAAATTATGAATTTTGGAATAAAGCTTTTATTCAAATTTCTAAAGACATTGATGAATATTTGCAGCTTATGTAAGGGGAGAGTACAGTGGATCAGCAGTTTATAAAAGGTATACCTTTTTCAACTTTAGAATATGCAAAAGCTATAAGTTTATTAAAAGGTTGGCTACATGAACAACAAGAGAAACCAAGGTTTGTAGTAACTGCAAATCCTGAAATTGTTATGTCTGCAAAGGAAAATACGGAAAAATCAAAGGAATTTAAAAAGATGTTACTATCTGCGGATTTAATAACAGCGGATGGGATTGGTGTCATAATTGGCTCGAAAATATTAAAAGGAAGTTTGAAAGAACGTGTTACTGGGGCGGATTTAACTCACGATTTAATAAAATATTGTAACGACAATGAATATCGTGTCTTTCTTTTTGGAGCTGCGCCAGAAAGTAATAAAAAGGCATTAGAAAAATTAAATGAGCAGTTCCCAGGAGCACAATTTAAAGGACAGCATGGATTTGTAAATGGTGAAGAAATAGAGGAAATAAAAATGAAAATTAAGCAGTTCAAGCCGCATTTACTACTCGTAGGACTAGGTTCACCAAAACAAGAAGAGTTCATCTATGAAAACATACAAACATTAAACGTTCCGCTATCTATTGGTATCGGAGGCATGATTGATATAATATCTGGTACTGTAAAAAGAGCACCAAAAATAATGAGGGATACTGGAACTGAATGGCTGTATAGGTTACTCTCACAGCCGAAAAGATTAAAGAGACAACTTGTACTTCCGAAATTTTTATTATCGGTTATGTTAGAGAGAGTGAAAGGAATGCCAAGTTAAGAAAGGACAAGTAAGATGATAGAGCCGTTATCTAATGAAAAAGCTACAATGATTTTTCAAGAGTTGAAAGTAGAATGTGAAACTTTATTTGAATTTAAAATTCGAAATGCAATACCTATTCATCGTGGTTGGCTAAATTTGAAGTGGAAACTCGAAACGGATGCAGGGGATTTTGTATTAAAGCAATATAATCAAGAACGGTACAAAATGTATAACTCAGACCTTTTAATACAAGCATTACAACAACAGCAAAGATTACATAATAATGGTGTAAGTTGTCCAAAAGTATTAATTTATAAAAATAATGTAATGCATATATCAAAAAGTGATGAAAGATTTATAGTATTAGAACATAAGGAAGGTAGCTTAGTTTCACCAGGAAAAGTGAATCAAAAGGAAATTCACTCTCTTGGTCAGACGATAGGCTATATGCATAACTTGTTAAATGATGGCTCTTTAATAAAAGGAGAAAATCCTAAATTTGTTCCACCTACTAAAGAGGCGAGATTGAAACATTGGGAAGATAAAAGGAGAGAAGTAGAGAAACTAGGAAAAGAGCACATTCTCCCTTATATAAAATTACAACAAGAAGCAACACAATTGGTAAATACAGAACAATTTCATAATAGCCAAAGGGGATGGGTGCACCGTGATTTATGGGTAGATAATTTCTTGTTTCTTAATGATAAAGTATCAGCGATTCTTGATTTTGATCGCATGGATTACGATTATGTAGAGTTAGATATTGGCCGTGTAGTTATATCGTGCGCATTAAGTGACGGAGTATTAAATAAGAGTCTTGTTGCATCATTTTTAGAAGGGTACCGCAATGAAGTAGACTTTCCAGTAGGGAATATTGTTCGGGCAATTCAAATGCTTTGGTACATGGAGAGTACTTGGTGGATCCATGCCAATATGGATCAGCATAGTGTACCACCTTCACGCTTTGCAGATGAAATGAATTGGATAGCTGAAAATTATGGTGTATTACATAATATATTGGCTGACTTATAAATAAAGAGGAGACTACATACATGAACAGAATCGGCATTATTGGAGCAATGCAAATTGAAATAGATTTACTTTTAGAAAAACTAGTTATACAAGAGGAACAGACAATAGCGGGAATGCCTTTTTATATTGGAGAATTCATGGGAACAGAAGTAATTATTACACGTTCTGGTGTAGGGAAAGTAAATGCAGCTGCATGCGCGCAAACATTAATTCATAAATTTGATGTAGACTCTATCATTAATACGGGCGTTGCTGGTGGATTACATTCAGATGTAAAAGTCGGCGATATAGTTATTTCAACGAATGTTACTCATCATGATGTAAGTAAAGCTCAAATGAAAAACTTATTTCCGCTCCAAGAAGAATTTATTGCAAGTAAGGAATTGGTAGAGTTAGCACGTAAAGCTTGTATTAGTAGTAGTTTACAGATTGCAGTTCATGAAGGAAGAATTGTCAGCGGTGAATGTTTTGTTGAAGATTCAAAGTTAAAGGCGAAATTAATAGACGAATACGCACCTCATTGTACAGAAATGGAAGGGGCAGCAATTGGACATGTTGCCTATATAAATGATATACCGTTTCTCATTATAAGATGTATTTCTGACAGCGCAAATGATGAAGCTCAAATTTCTTATGATGACTTCGCGAAAACTGCTGCGAATTATTGCTCAGAAATTATTATTGAGATGCTTAAAAATATATCTGGTAAAACCATAGTCCAAAAGGAGAGATAGGAATGTTACAAGCATTAATTTTTGATATGGATGGTACGTTATTTCAAACAGATAAAATTTTAGAATTATCATTAGATGATACTTTTGATCACTTAAGATCATTACAATTATGGGATACAGTAACACCAATTGATAAATATAGAGAAATTATGGGTGTGCCGTTACCGAAAGTTTGGGAAGCTTTATTACCGGACCATTCTATTGAAATAAGAGAACAAACAGATGCATATTTTTTAGATAGACTTATTGAAAACATAAAAAGCGGAAAAGGCGCTTTATATCCAAATGTAAAAGAAATATTTACATATATAAAAGAAAATAATTGTTCCATTTACATTGCTAGTAATGGTTTGAAAGAATATTTACGAGCAATCGTAACTTATTATGCTTTAGACAAGTGGGTGATTGAAACGTTTAGTATTGAACAAATACAATCGCTAAATAAAGGTGACTTAGTTAAAAGTATTATGAACAAATATGATATAAAAGAGGCAGCGGTAGTTGGTGACCGGCTATCTGATATAAATGCAGCGAAAGACAACGGTTTACTTGCAATTGGGTGTAATTTTGATTTTGCGCAAGAAGATGAACTTGCTCAGGCTGATGTAGTAATAGATGATTTAATGGAGTTGAAGGGGATATTACCTGCTGTACAGAGGTAAATAAAGTGTGTGCGTTTTTTGCCAAGTCCTATATGTCTTAGTTTATGGAGGGAATATGATTAAAAATAATTTTAAAATTAGTAATATTCCTGCGGTTTTATGGGGAGATAAGAGTGATAAAATTTTTATTGCAGTACATGGAAATATGTCAAATAAGGAAGATACAATTATTCAAATATTAGCTGAAGAAGCCAAACAAAAAGGTTATCAAGTATTAAGCTTTGATTTACCTGAGCATGGAGAAAGAAAAGATGATAATACGCCTTGCAAAGTACAGATTTGTGTTAGTG
>NZ_JBEUTW010000695.1:0-1757 GCF_040492675.1 Bacillus sp. AP50 | reverse complement strand
GAAACAAAGAGGTATCTCTTCGAAAGAAGATAAACTAGCGAAAAAACGAACAATTATATATAACGAGGGCAAGAAAAAAGAGTTTGATGATGAGAAGTATACCTATAAAGAGACAAAATGGAACCCGAAAGGAAGAAACAATGAACTATTAAAATTAAATCCTACGGAAAGGTTAGTGAGAAAATCAGATGAGAAAAAGAGATATGATGATGAATATGTAGGGCTAGCTAAATATAGTATTCAATCAGAATTCGCAGATTTGTTAATTCGATATAAAGATTGGAATTATAAAGAAACGAAATATCTTGGATTAGATTGTTACAAAATTGAAGGAGTTATCAACATAGAGGTGCCTGTTAGCACCTCTGAAGATTTAAGAGGGAAATTCGAAATGGTTGTGGAGAAAAATACAGGGATTATGTTGAAATTTCTTAGTTTTCAAGAAGGCTTGATTCAATATTCAGTTACGACTGAATGGATACAAATAGATAAGGGATTGAAAGAAAGTATGTTTCAAAAGGATAGCGCTAAATATGAAAAAATGAAAAACATATTGGGTGAATAGAAACAGGAGGAGAGTAAATGGGGAATCATTCATCTTTAAGAGAAGAGAAAAATAAGCAAAAATATAAAAAGAAAACGATAGTAAGTTTACTACTGGCGGTATTACTATTTGGTGGAATTGGCTATGGAGCCTATGTATATATGAAAACTTCTAGTCTCGTACAAAAATCTAATTTGAATTTAGCACGAGGCGAAAAATCCAATTTACGTGAGAAATCTGTAAAGCCAATTGCAAATCATGTTTCACTTTTAATTATGGGAATTGATGAAAATCAAGAACGACAAAAGGAATATAATGGTGCATTTCATACAGATGCATTATTGTTAGCGACTTTTAATAAAGACGATAAAACAGTGAAATTAACGAGCATACCGCGTGATACATATACATATGTTCCAGTTGAAAAGAAAAAAGATAAAATAACCCATGCATATGGAAGTGGTTTCGTTAAAAATGGTAAAGATGGAGGACCGCAAGCTTCTGTGGAAGCGGTAGAAAAATTGTTACAGGTGCCTGTTGATTATTTTGTGAAATTTAATTTTGGTTCCTTTACTAAAATTGTTGATGGGTTAGATGGTATTGAAGTGGATGTCCCAGTTGAATTTACGGAGCAAAATAGTAAAGATGAACCTGATGCGATTCATTTGAAAAAAGGATTACAAAAATTAAATGGGGAAGAAGCACTTGCACTAGCAAGAACGCGCCATATTGATAGTGATGCAATGAGAGGACAACGCCAACAACTTGTTATTGAAGCGATTTTAAGTAAATTAAAAAGTGTAGGATCGATTACGAAGTTAGAAAAAATAGTTGAGGCGGTTGATGGTGATTTTAAAACAAATTTAGTAATGGATGATATTTTATCTTTTTATAAATACGGTTTAAACGGTTCAGTTGAAAAAATACAATTAGCTGGTGATGATTTATACTTACCTAATGGCCCAAACGGGCAACGTGTATATTATTATAATCCTAATAAAAAAGATCTACAGAGTTTGAGTAATACGCTTAGAACACATCTAGGATTAAGTGAAAAGCAAATTGAGGAGAATTAAAGCAGACGAAATGTCTGCTTTTTTATTTTTGTAGAAAAGATGTTTTTAGATATATGCATTATTTATTGGCAATAATTAACAAGTATTCAAGCGGTAAATGAGATCGAAGTGATTAAAACAACGAATGTGTATGAATG
>NZ_JBEUTW010000694.1:0-1064 GCF_040492675.1 Bacillus sp. AP50 | reverse complement strand
GATGATGAGTATATAATTGAAAATTAAAGGGTAACAACAAAATTAAATTAATTTATAACAAAATATAAAATAAAGCAGATTCTAAATATAGAATCTGCTTTATTATGAAATACTTGTAGTCAACTAGCCTCTTTCTAGTGTTTTTCCTACATATTTCTCTTGCGTTATTCCAAAAGAGTCACGAAGAATGCGAGCATAATCTTTAGATTCTATTGGTCGTTTATTTTTGGTGCCTTTAAAGGTTTCTGTATAATTTTTATTTGTTAATGATATGTGACCATAAGTAGTTAATTTACAAGTGATAGCTCCTTTATTAAAAGGAGATTCTTTATGCTCTACAATCACTTTTTGAATCTTATTCACTTTTTTCTCATCTATTGGATCTACAGTGAAAGCATAGCCTATTTTCCATTCGTGTGAAGGTTCAGATTGTAAGAAACTTGTAGATTCCCCGTTAGCTCCTTTTCTCATTTCTAAAATATGCGTACCTTTTCGAGTATTTCGCTTACGAATTCGATATTCTCCTGTTTGAGAGGAGATGACTTCTCCGTTAAAAGGGACTGGATGTAAAGGGAGATGAGATGCAAAACCTGCATCCACAACATAATCTTTATCCTCATGACTTAATATGATAATGACATGACCATCATCGGGTTTCCATTTATTATCGTAAAGGTCATAAACAGTACCGGCTACTTTGTATACTTGAAACCCACAATCAATTAAAAAATAATACAATAGGGAGTTTAATTCATAACAAAGTCCACCTCGTTTTTGAATAAGTAACTTTTCTATTAAGTTATCTTTTGAGATATTCTTAATAGTACCAGCCATAATATCAAGATTTTCATAGGGGAGAATCATTCCCATTTTTAAGAGAATTTCATCTAAATCATCAAATGTTATTTCTTTTGCAGGAATTTCTAAGCGTTTAAAAAACTCCTTTTGTAATTTGGTCATCATAAAGTATTCTCCTTTCTTTTTACAGAATTTTCTTTCCATACACGAATCAGTTGTTTTTCCAACTCCACCTTTTTGTTGGGCGTTGATTATGACGTATCCTT
>NZ_JBEUTW010000693.1:0-6392 GCF_040492675.1 Bacillus sp. AP50 | reverse complement strand
CCCAGCACACCACACCGCCCACAGGAACGCACACACGCCTACACAGGCGCACACACGCCTACACAGGCGCACAGGCACCCACGGGGGCGCGCAGGCGTGGTCTGGGTGAGAGACACCCAAGCGTAACTACACCAGAAACGACCTGCGACCACCAGCCCTGCACCAGCCCCCTAGAGCGTGCACACACGAGCACACAGCGCTGCACAGCCGCCTCAAGGTTTAATGGGTTCACTCTTGGTCTGTACCGTCTGAGCAAACCCTCTCCCATGTTTCATTCAACACAAGTACCTGCCTAGCGGTTTCATCCGTTAGAACATCCTCGGTACTCAAGTACACAGGGCGTACCCAAGAGCAACCATCGACTATACCTGCTGCACTCGGTAAATTACTTAGTCCAGCGCTGCAACCTTGCACGCACAGCGCTATCAGTACTGCTAAGAACTTCAGCTTGTACATCCTGTACCTCCTTGTTAACAGTACGCTCCGCCTGTAATTGCTTCTCGGTACTCTTCAGTACCGCCTCTGTTGCTTCCTTAGCACTCTGCATTTGCTCGGCCTTAGCAGCGCTACGCTTCACGGATACTACACCTGCTACACCAGCGCTGATTACACCAATAACACCGAGTACCAATACCAAGAACTCACTCATACAACCTCCTTAACCATTACGGAAGAACAGCACTTGCTCAGCGGCTCTTCGATTTACCAAGCCCTGAACAACACGGCCTCCAGCCTTATTCCACATACCAATAGCCTTACAAGCCGCTTGGTACTTCCGCTGGTTCAACTCTCGTACAACCGTACTACCCTTGAACGCATTAACGCCAATGTTATAGCACAGACTTACCAGAGCGTTCACTTGAGATTGTGTTAGCGGAACCTTAACCGCCTCTGCCACCGCATCTTCATACGCAGCAATCTGTACTGTGAACTCCGCCTTGATTTCATCATCTGTCAGATAATCCTGCATCTGCACACGCGTACCTGCTCGTGCACCAACCTTGTACCGAATGAATCCAATGCCAATAGTGGGAATACCAGCGCTATCACGATACGCTTTATTCCGTACTCCCTCCCATTGTTTAATGAACTCATACCCAGCGTCATCAATACGTACGCTCATTTATCCTGATACTCCTTTAATCAGAGGTTCAAGCACTTTCAGAATCTCCGCTGCTGGCTTCCCCAACAACATCGCTGCAAAGATTAACAGCGTCTTCCAATGCTCTGATATAAAATCTTTCACAGGGTTACGAGACATCAACTTCTGCATGTTCTCAAACCCCACCTGTACTTCTCGTGTCAGTTCTTTAAAATCCTCGTTCATACGCTGTGTACGTTCCTCAAGGATAGCTACACGAACCTCCATACCGAACCCCTTACCATCTGTCTGTGCTTGTACAATTTCTTGTACTGATTTATCTGTGTCCATACGTCTTAACGCGTCCTCTTCGTTTTACAGGTACGTTCTGCACGTACTGCATCGGGTTCTTTAACCACTCTTTAATCTTCGCTTCTTCACGAAGTTCCGCTTCCTTTTCATCGTCCTTAGCCAGCAATCCAACTAAGAACTCACACAACGCCTGTACACAGTCCGCACGGTCATCATGTGCCAACGAGTTCCTGTCATACGTAATGTCTGCCAGTTGTCTCATTAAACTGAATTGCATCCTCCGTTCAGACGGATGCTGTTCACAGTACGCCCAATCATCTTGGATACATTGAGCGTGCACAATGAGTTTATGCCTGCGTGTCAAAGGAGAGATAGTGTCAATAATACGGCGTTCTTTCTGTCCCTTTGGATAGAAGTCCTGCGTACCAATCTTGATTCCCCGTTTCTGCATCTGCGCTTGAATCAACGCAGTTACTACACCATGACCCATATTCGCTTCTACACGAATGAGGTCAACCTCGTACTGTACAGCAATATCCAGAATACGATTAATGTTCTCTTCTGTCATACCGCCTTTGAACCCGCCTGTACTAAACACATGCACATACGAGTTCACAGCACCGCCTACACAGAACGCCACTTCATCACCCCCTGAACCAGCAGGGTCAATCTGCATCACCTTTGTATTGTACGGCACGAACACATCAGATGAGCTCGCAGCGTAGTACAATTTTTCGGTCATTAAATTCGGCGTGCGTTCCTTGTATTCCAAACGTGGCTCTGCTGCCCACAGAATCGTCTCTGGGGCGTTTTCTGAGCCCAGCCCTATGATTGGTATGTCCGAGAGTTTTATGCGCGTTCTGAGCGCGTCTGAGAGCGTTGTATCGAGCATGTACTGGAGATTAAAACCCTCCTCGCCATAATCGAGCTCTTTTTCCTGAAGCGCAATTTCGTCAAAACGCATCGGGTCAGTAGGCTTCCCCCTCAACCCCGTGATTCCCCCGCCTGTACCTAGGCTAGAATCGCGCTCAAGGGCTTCCAGAATACACGGGGCTATTACACCATTATCGTACCTTAAAAGCTCCTCAGAGGTCGGGTATCGGCCAGTCCAGACGCGTACCTCAAAACCACGATTCGGTAAAGTTCTGTAAATGCTATCTTTCGTCTGAGGCGTACCCAAATACAGGGTATCCCCATGCGTACAAATAGCAGCGAACTCCTTAGTGAGCATAAGCAACTGCTCGCGCATCACTTGGGTCATACTGTTCTTTTGTGTTTCCACATCATCAGGAATCAGTAGGTCAGCACGTTTACCTTGTAGGTTAGCAGTAATACCAACACAACTGATACTAGCTGATTTATCAATCCCTTTGAGACTGTAGTGCACATCATAGTTTTCATACGAGGTTCTGTCACCTGCTGAATTATCGGCACGGAGCCAACACAGGATAGACCAGTTCTCAAGCAATCGAATAATCAGAGTTGCTACATCAGAGGCTTGTCTCTCACCTGCTGATACAATAAGAACACGAGCACTCGGATTATGAACAAGCGACCATATAGCGAACAATGCAGCCAACGTGCTCTTAGCTTCACCACGTTGGGCTTGCACCATACGCTTACGTGAACCATGTTGCATGTACCAAGCAATATCCGCTTGAATCTCAGACATCTCAAAGCCGAGGTACTTCATACCAAGTTCCGCGAACTCCACAAAGGAGTGCAATGTACTGGCGAACATAATACTTAAATCAGTACGCACATCGACTGGCATGAGACGTGGGTTCTGGCTATAAGCCTTACAACGCTCTGCCAGCAACGATAAGCGCTTTAGAGTAATGTCTGAAATCATTAGTACCTCAATTCATTAGACCGTGGATTAACTCATCCCCAGCATGTACATCAGCGTACTTAGCTGCACGAGCAGCACGGTTCGCATCGAGCTCTGTTTGGAACTGCTCGCGCAGAACCTGCATATCCTGCACATCAGCCTCAGCGGTAATACTATTGTCCTTTAAGAACTTCACGATTACCGCTTTATCTGATGCACTCATAGGGATACCCTCTTCAATGCTGAGTTTAATGTCCTGAATGAACATTTCTGTCAGCATCTCATGTAAGGCACTTAAAGTACCAGTACTAGCTGCCATTATAAAATCCTATCTTTTTAACGTAGTCCATAAAGAACTGTTTAAACACGGTGTCACCCGCGTATGTTTTCTTATCCTTAGCATCTACAAGTAACTCTGTCTTACCAGTAGCAATGTCTGGCAGTACATCATATACATTGTATTTGATTAGGTCGATGTTCAATACATCAGGAGCACGGCCGCCATAGTAACCTAAGGAGAACGATGCATCATCGATTTTCCTTGGGTACGTACTTGGTAAGTACGTAGGTGCACATGAGCCCCAATTTGTGTACAGAATAGTTTTGGAACTATCCGCTTTTGTGATACTAGGGTACTTAATTGTGGGATGCGGGAAAGTCACGGGTATATACATCTTGGCTACATCCTTAGCAGACACAAGCGACGAGATTGTATTAGGATTACCAAGCAAAGCACGCTTCTGGCTATCCGTATCTTCCGCAGTACCTAGGTTATACTTTACAAACGCATTCACATGCCACGGCTTCTGTACGTTCTCTGCACTACCTGTACTGTCAGGCACAATGGAGCCTATCGGTATTCTGTTGCCATTACCCTCATATGATACTGTACCTGACTTATGTGCTGCCACATAGTACCTCGCAGGAAATACACTATCGTCTACCGCATTCAAGATTGGGTTATTTGTAGAATCCGAGTACATTCCGTAGTTCGCACCATGCGGGAACGTAACATGTAATGTCTCATTGATATTATGGTTAGCGGTAGTACGTGTTGTTTTGACGGGAATACTCGCAGAGAACCCGCGACCTACGTATGAGTTATGGAACTCCATTGTATTATCTAAATCCCCGTGTGCTGGAGTACCACTTCTAGCAACACGTATAGGGCTACCTTGAGACGTAGAGTTTAACTCACCAGACCAATCAGTATTGAGCTTGGTTACAGACTGTAGCATAATATCCAAGTACTGCCCTACATCCAACCGCCAGTGCTTCCAATACTGATTATCCGTATCTGCAACCCCTACTGCCGCCACAGGGTCTCCTACGAACTTATAGTATGCGCGAATATCTGTATTGAACTTGTACAACGGCACAAGGCGTAAGTTCGCTGTAATGACATCCGTACGAGGATTCTTGGTGTCATAGTACTCTGTGCGCTGAGCCCTTGCCGCTGTGTACGCAATACCATTCAGCACATTACCATCAGAGCCCTTATTAGCATCATACGATGCATCAATAGCGTATTTGCCCTGTTCTAACGGTAAATGTCGTGTATCACAGAACTTATATCCACGCCATCTGTTAGACCCACTACTCCCAACGACGAACTTACATTTAGTCTCATTAGGATAATATCGCATGTACAAATCCGCTGATTTCAGACGTCGCTCAAGATAAAACTCTGCCCCAACATCTAGAGCCCGCTGGATTTTATCAGTTTCTAATGGGTCGAAGGCATACACATACTGAGCATCCGTAGCACTCCACGAGTCCATGCTAATATTACCCATCACGTTGCGACTGCTGTAGGTTGTCTTATCCGTGGCGTACGCAATGAACTCTGATGCAGAGTTATGGAGGGCAGGAATATCCTTGGTTGTACCTAAAACAACCCATTCACCTGTGGTTGCATCTATGTACTCTACATTTCCTGTGTATACACGGAAGTGCGTATTCTGTGCAGGTAAATTCAAGGAATACTTCCAGTACTCCGTACCCTCTGGGTTTATAGCCCAACCTGTAGAGAACTTCCCCTTTAGTTCAATTTGCTGCGTACTCATGTCATCAGTTAGACTCTTTGTTGCAGTTTCATAGCGGTTTCCCAAGACGGTACGTTTCGCCATGAACTCCTCAGAGGTTTGAATATAATAAACCTTAGGGAACACCACACCATCTGGAGTTGCTGTGGTGTCAACCATCTTAAAATCCAGAGTACCTCCAGAGGTAATACGTGATGCAGCAGACCAACTCAATGGGTCGGGAGTTACTACCTTAATAGGCGTACCAAAGACTGTGCTAGCAGTCTCTTGGACTTCCTGAATAACGGCATCCGTCATTTGTTTACGTTCAACACTCTCATCGAAGTACATTAAAGTACCATCTACCTCAAAGTTGTACGCACGTGCAGTGAAAGGAACTCCAAGAACCTCTTGGATAATGTGTAGCAGTTGTGTGTTATTAGTGTCCACATAATCAGCAGTAATTGGAGATTCCTTGAACTTAACAAGGTTATCCTCTAGACTAGTTGTACGGACGAATTGTACTACACCAGTGAGCTCCTCAGAGAACTCAATGGTTTGTTCATCAACCCAACGATAGTTCAGGTACTCCTCAGCAGTCCCTAGAACATACGGGGATAAAATCTCTGTATTCAGATACACAGAGATGTAATTCTTATCAAGGTACTGTACATCCAAACGTACACGAGTACTTGGGGTACTCAGTACGGTAGTCTGAATGCAGTACTCGTTACGTTTACGTGTGTACATACGTTTCCTTATTATGGTGCTGGATTACCGCAAGTCTTAACACCTACTGCGTAACCATTGTCATAACCATGACTATAACCCGCATCCTTACCTTCTCTGAAACCAGAACTATAACCCGCATTATTACCGGCTCTGAAACCAGCGTCATAACCCGCAGTATCACCACCACCAACCTCACAAGTGGCTTTACCAGCAGCCTCACCAGCGGAATAACCGCGAGCGTAACCAGCAGCATCACCCGCGTTGTACTGTGTGACACTAGACGCAGAGCCCTCTGAGTAACCGCGAGTGTAACCAGCAGCCTCACCAGCGGCTTTACCAGCAGTCTCACCAGCGGAATAACCCAAACTGTACTTAGCAGCAAGTTGTACTTGTAGTTCGTTTTGACTAATAC
>NZ_JBEUTW010000692.1:0-1865 GCF_040492675.1 Bacillus sp. AP50 | reverse complement strand
CTTGAGAGTCCTATCGTACTAAATAAAAGAAGTAAAGAAATAATAATAAAACCAGAATAAAAGACTGCTATTTTTTTTCTATTGCACTTATATAAATAGAGAAAAAGTGGGTTCATTGCTCAAACACCTCCCTAAACAACTCATGTACTGCTTTCCCGTGATGAAAACGAATTTCCTCTACGTTTTCATGTAATATAATAGTTCCGTCTTTTAAAAAGATTACTTCATCAAATATATTTTCGATTTCTTCTATTAAATGAGTTGAAATGAGAATGATACAATCTTCTCGGTAAAATTTAAGAATTAAATCTAGTACATGTTTTCTAGAAACAAGATCAATTCCACCCAATGGCTCATCTAATATATATAACTTTGCTTTCCTGGAGAAAGTTAAGATAAGTTGTAATTTTTCCACTCCACCTTTTGATAAAGCAACTATATGCTCTTCTAATGGCATTTTAAACTCAGCTATTAAGTCCATTGCCTGATGAAAATCAAAGTCACTATAAAAATCCCGATAGAAAACTACAGCATCTTTTATCGTCATCCACTCGTCAAAAACAGGACTATCAGGCATAAATGAAACAGTTTTCTTTGTTTCTATTCCTACCTTCTGACCTTCAATTGTGATAGTTCCTTTAGAAGGATAACGCAAACCAGCAATCATTTTTAATAATGTCGTTTTTCCGCTACCATTATCACCAACAAGACCAATAATTTTCCCTTCAGAAATTGTTGCACTTAAATCTTGAAGCACTGTTTTTAAGTTATATCTTTTCCACAGATTTTCAATTTTTAATAACTCTGTCATTCGTTTTCCTTCCTTTTCTTTTCTAATGAAGAATGGAGGATTGGAAGAATTTCTTCTTTCGTAAATCCTAAATTGTCTATTCCATTTATAAAATTATCAAGCAACTCTGTTGCCATTTCTTTGCGTAGTTCAGTAATCTTTTCTCCTTCACTCGTTACAAATCTCCCTGTTCCTCTTCGTGTCACAGCAATACCTTCTCGTTCTAGCTCTTGAAATGTGCGTTGAATCGTATTGGGATTCACTTGTAATTCACTGGCTAGTTCACGTACAGCTGGGATTTTATCACCCGGTGCTAAACGACCTGTTACAATTTCCTTTTTTATGTATTCCATTACCTGAATATAAATCGGGATATTAGGAGAAAAATCAATTCCCATTTATTCCCTCCTCAGTATTAGTGTACTAGATGAATAATACACTAATACTGATTGTGTGTAAATGGTAATTTTTCCAAACTATATATAATAAATAAAGGATGATATCTGAAAGAAATACGGCCAAAAACCAGTTCTTAAACTCATTACTAAAAACAAAATCCCATAACAAACATTAAATGTCGTTTATGGAAATTTGTTAATGTACGGTAAAACCCAGGTTTTTAACTTAGAAATTCCTTAGCATACGAAGTTCGCGTTTAGTTGGCGCGACCTCATTATTAACTCGTCTATTAATTTAAATGTAGCTCTGTTAATCTCGAAATACACTTTCAACTTACCAACTCTGAATTTTATTTTCATCTGCCTCACTCTCTTTTTTGATTTGATAAATCATTTTAGTTAATCGGACACGTAAATATAATTCTTAAGCTGTTCGACTGTTTTTTATGTAAAAGTAGCAATTGTTCATAACAACCAAAATAACAGTGTTTTGAATGTATCCTTTTTGGATATTTATTCGAAATATGAAGAAATGTTATAAACACAGTGATTGAAAGAAAGTAAACTTTTGGGTAAAAGTTTACTTTCTTTTTATTGTATTATTATTGGCTAAGTAGTTTAGAGTTTCTTGTCCTATGTTCAAAAAGTTTAGACTTTCATGTCCCGTTATTGAGACA
>NZ_JBEUTW010000691.1:0-1705 GCF_040492675.1 Bacillus sp. AP50 | reverse complement strand
GTCTTTATTGTATACTACTTTTCCTGATGCATTTTGGACTTTAATACTCGCATATGTTTCATTAAAATAATGATGCGGTACGCCTGCTTTTAAGTCCACTTGCATTTCTTCTGTCGATTTATTGAAATTAATTTTAGCAAACTCAAAATCACTAATTCCTTTTAGTGACCATGCAAACTGCTTTCCTTCTAAAATACTAGAAGAGTTCGGTATATCTGAATTAAAACCTAAGTTATCTAATATAGTTTTTAAATCAGGTAAAACACCTATTCTATCATTCCACGGATCTTGAGATTTTGTTCCTGTATTCGGATTACTTAAGATATTTCTTAATTCTACTGGTGTATAAGGAGAGCCTCGATGTTCTTTAGCAATACCTTGTATCGAAGTTGCTGCTCCAGCAATAATTGGTGAAGCACTTGATGTTCCACTAAATGTTGATGTATATAAATTTGTAGTATTTTGACTTGGATTTGCTGATGTTGTATCAACATTTTCTCCCCATCCATATACATCTAATCGACTTCCATAATTTGAAAACCATAAACGTTTATGTGGAACAGTTGATGATCCCGCCCCAACCATAATAGCACCTGAATCCTTGAAGTCTGGACTATTTCGATTTAAGATCTTTTTTCCATTACGATCTTTAAAATTATCTAAGTCGTTTGAACCATTTGCGCCAGCTTCTATAATAATAATCCCTTTATCTGCACCAACACGAATTGCATCAAAAATATCTGGATGTACTTCTACAGGTAAATATTTATCCCCATACCCATCATACGAAGCTTGTGCCTCTAATAAAAGAATATCTCCCGCTTGTAAATTATGTACAGCACTTAAAATAGCATCCGCCGTATTATAAATTCCATTATCCCTAATCTGGGATATTACTTTTACATTTGCTTTTGGTGCAATTCCAATATTTCCAATTTGATTATCTTCAGATGAAACAATTCCTAATACAGAAGTACCATGAGCTCTATGCTGGCTTATATTTTGTCCCGACATAAGCTTAATATTTTTATTGACTAAATCCTCATGGTTCAATAACCATCCATATTCCATATCCACAAAAGTTGTACCCTTCCCATCACCACCTTTAATGCTCCAAGCATGCGAGGCATTAATTCCCTTTGGTGCCGCTTCAAGATATCCTTGATTTTTAAATCTAGGATCATCGTACGGATTAACAGATAAATTTGGTAACTGTATTTCAGGGGGTGTCAAAATTTGTTTTTCTTGTATATAAGCCTCCTCTACGAGAGAAGATGTTTCAAATTTTTTCAGTAATAATTCTATTTCTATGTTATTAGGAGCTTGTACAATATAATAATTTAATAAATTATTAGCTGATTCATTAGCAACTGATTTAGATTGTACTGATAACTTTTCAATCTCTATCGGATTTACAGATGAGAACAGACGATTCAAAGTAAGTTCTGTATTTTCGGAAAATAACTGCTTTAAATTGTTATCATAATCCCCATTTTTTATTCGTTTCTCAATACCATCTTCATAAGGTAAGTCAATTTGATTTTTAAACTTTACAATTAATCTTTCTTCCTGTGAATCTCTTTCTTTGTATGTGACATTATTAGATTCAGCGTAAACTTTATTATGAATACTATCATTTTGTAGGATTAGATCTGTTCCTACAAATGTGGTCATTGCAATTGATGAAATTAGAAACCCTTTAAAT
>NZ_JBEUTW010000690.1:0-1192 GCF_040492675.1 Bacillus sp. AP50 | reverse complement strand
CTCTTTTCATTCTGGCCAAACATACGAAATATCCAACGCTTATGTAGAAATGAATGAAAAAATCATATAAATTTTTCTAAAATTAGAAAGCCTATACTTAAATCTACAATAAAATAGTTCAGTAAAAAGAGCGTGTTTTCATCTATCTAAACACGCTCTTACAAATATTTAAACCCTATATGAATTGCTTATTCCATTCTGATTTTCTTTTAACTAATATATCTCTTTATATACGATTATCATGCCAAAAGTTTATTGGAAAATGATTGTTCTCATCATAAGCTTCAAATTCGTACCCTTTTTCTTTTAACCCTTTTATAATTGCTGGAACTGCCGCGACAGATTGTGGATGAATATCGTGCATTAAAACAATTTCCTTTGAAGACGTCGCACCTGCTAAGACATTTTGAACAATCTTTGCAGCTGCTACATCAACGGGTAATTTATTGTATTTCCAATCTAAAGAATCAATTGTCCAATCCCATACTTTCAAATTATTTCCTACCACTTCATTTCGAAGTGATTCATTTAAGCCAGGCATTGATCCATATGGTGGACGTGTTAATTTCGGTGTGTATCCAATAACGTTTCTAATTAAAGATTGATCTTCTTTCATTTCCTTCACATATTCCTGATTGGTGTATAGCTTTTTAAAATCATGTGTCATACTATGCATGCCCACATAATTGTTTTCTACATGCTCTCGTTTCACTAAATCTGGGAACCTTTTCACATTATCGCCAATTAAAAAGAATGTTGCTTTCACATCATTTTTCTTTAGTACATCTAATAGATTAGCTGTATATTTTCCAGGTCCATCATCAAAAGTTAAATATGCAACTTTTCTTTCTTTACCATCAAAACGATTAGGTATCAATTTTTTTAATTCATTTTTAGGTAGACTGCTCACTTGCTGAACACTATTTGCCTCTTCCGCATTTACCAGCTTAGGATTCGTAATAGATTGAAACACGTAATACCCTATTGCTACTAAAGTAATAGCCAACAATACACTTATAATTCTCTTTTTCTTAAGCTTAATTTTCATATTATAATCTTCTTTCTATCTTAATAATAATCTGTATAGGTGAAAATTAGTGCCCTGCACTAGCGTTCATGGCATTTCCTATAATAGTCAGAACTACTGGAAATAATACTGGTCCTAAGGTAAGGACAATGTTTAAAATTATAA
>NZ_JBEUTW010000689.1:0-1927 GCF_040492675.1 Bacillus sp. AP50 | reverse complement strand
TATAGTAGGTGAAATATTTGTGTGATAGTATTTGAGATAGAAAAAAGCCAACTTTAAAAAGGATGTGAATTGAATGTGCAAACGACTGTAAAGGGTTATATTAAGGCAACGTTTAGCTGTTATTAGTGTAAGGTAAAGATATATTTTGTAACAGTTGATATAAAAATGAAGAAATAGGTACGCTTTCTCTTGTCTGACTATTTTAAATATATGAAAAATAAGAGCGGTTTGAGTTTTGACGAAGTTAAATTCTAGGTGAGATGTCAATAATGATTAATTAAGTTTAATAAAGAGGTACCTTATACGCAAAAGCGTTTATATTAGTAACCTAAGGAGCTTGCTTTTATGAAAACTACTGATTCAAAAGGCCTATTAGGAAATAGGGTTTATTTACAAGTTTTCTCTGCCTATTCATTGCTTATGCTTGGTGTTTTTATTGATATGTTAGCGATTATGACTATAGTTGGGTTTGAATGGGAAGTAGATCCTACTATGATTGGATTGATTCCTGTTGCATATGCACTTCCTGGAATTATTTTTGGCTCATGGGCAGGTGTTATTGCAGATCGTTTTAGAAAAATTCCAATTATGATGTTCTGTAATCTAATGGTTGGTCTAATAACAATTGCTCTTTTATTTGTACAAGATATCCACTGGCTCTTAGTGGCATTAATGATTCGTTCCATTTTTATTGTTTTCTATTATCCTGCACAGCAAACACTAACAAGACAGATTGTATCCCCGGACTTGCTTACTAAAGCAGTAAGTATCAACGGAATAGTAGAGCAGGGTACAAAGATAGTAGGCCCACTTATAGGGGGCATGTTGTTGAGCTGGTTTCAACCAGAGTTCTGCCTCATTATAAGAGCTATAAGTTGTTTATTAGCTACTTTAGTTTTGATACCCACAATAAAATTTAAAGAAACTATATTGAAAGAATTTGTTGAAAAGCAAAAACAAAGTACTTGGACCGCTTGGGTACAAGGGTGGGGTTATGTGTTATCTAATCGGATAATATTATCAACCATGATTTTCGTTACAATAGCCATGGCGGTATTACAATTAGTAGACTCACAATTCCCAACTTTATTTAAGAGCTTATTCCCACATGATAAAAGTAAAATGGGATATATCATTTCTATTATTGGTCTTGGCGGAATACTTGGTGCATTACTAACTCAGAAATTAAAACAATTTCAATATGGCTGGGTAGTATGTGGAGGTATGGTTTTAATGGGAATTGGTTTTGGGGGGATTGGTTTGATAACGCCCGGTACGGTCTTCGTTTTAGCCTATTTAATTAGTTTTATCGCTGGTATCGGAAGTGGGCTGATGCTTGTATCTAATCAAGTCATTTTACAAATAGAATCGGATCAAGATCAAGTAGGAAGAGTATTTGGTATACAAAGCAGTTTAACAAACGCAGTTCTAATTATTTCTCCTGCTATGAGTGGTCCATTAGTGCATTTGTTTGGAGTAACTCAACTCTATGTTTATGGAGGAATTGGGCTTGTTATTATTGGAGTAATTGGAGTTTCACTGCAGAAATATTTATGGGCTAAACATAAACACGAACCTATAAGAGCAAATAATTTTTGAAGGGAAGATTTTTATGACCAATGAGGAATGTTATCCATTAAGCCATCCGCAGCGAAGAATATGGTATACAGAAGTTATTCATTCTGATAAAGGAATATGTAATTTAAGATTTTTATTTAAACTTCATCGAAAAATGAACTATTCAAAATTAAACCAAGTTGTGAATCGCGTTATCAGTGAAAATGACGGTCTGTGCATTAGGTTAAAAGAAAATGGGCATCAAGAACCTAAACAATATTTTATTAAACATGAAGAACAAGAATTTGAGTTTTTTGATTTCAGTAATGTGGAGAATACAAATTTGCTTGAGGAATGGATTGAGCAGAAA
>NZ_JBEUTW010000688.1:0-1483 GCF_040492675.1 Bacillus sp. AP50 | reverse complement strand
GTTGCTATGATATTAACAAATTAGGCTACTTAATATTAATGATAAGGAAATAAAGCTATTTTGTAAATAAGTTATAAGGATATAATCCGGGTATATAACGGAAAATACACAAAGTAACGCCCAAAATCTAATTATCACGTATAAAAACTAGTAAAAAGTAAATAATATTAATGTAGAGTTAGTATTGTCCAATAAACAAAACGGTATTTAAGGATATAGGAGCACAATCATAATACTTCGAAGAGGTTCGTCCTACTCCCTATTTACTTGCTACATACAAGTTAGGATCTACTTATGTATATTACTTTAGTGTAGAATGTACAATTTAAGTTGTATATTGCATGTCGTGATAGAAATCTATGTAGTCAGTATCAACAAAATGATCTTTATCAGCATTAAAGAACAGATTGAGCCTGTGAGTTGACATTAACATGAAACATGACATTGACATGAAATCAACACTACAACCACCTACTAATAACATACGAACACCTATTGTTAATGTTTTGTTAACTATAATAGATATAGATCAACCCTTTGTATACATGTTGATCTAAAAAGATTAGCTTTTAACATGAAATGTGAACCATAAACGAAGGATTTTATAGATAATTTTGAGGAAGTTTTTAAGATACTAAGGTTCGACTTAGAATACTAGAATAATCCAAGTGATGTATTTTGTAGATATCCGATTTCTAGTATATGTTTGCATATATTAATAAGTTCATAAATAAGAAAATGAGATTGATATGTTAACGAAAATTAGATAAGCATACTTCGAATATCCATAAAGATATCATTGACATGAAATAAGGTATTGCTATGAGATTGATACGACATTAACAAAAAAACATCCAAACAAAGGATAAATCATCCTAATTGTTAATGTTATGTTGATCAGAAATAGAAACTGCCATTTACATTTAGAAATATTAGTTATTCTAATGGGTGTTTATGACTTAGATACCCATTAAAAAGTTAATAAAAGTAATTAGTAATAAAATATAGCGTGCGCTGGTTTGTTAGTTATTACATTCCAGTAACTAATGATAATAAATGTAGATCTACTAATTGGTTTTACGTTAATTTATATCTGAGTATCATCGGATTGATATAACATGTAAAATATCAATATGAAATTAACATCTACACATTTTTGTTTCGTTTCATATCAATGTCGGTTGATGTGTTAATTTCATTCAAGGGTATTGGTGTTAGTTAATTGTTTATATGACATTAACAAATTTGGGTTGTGTGCTTCAAATTGTGTTAAAAATTAAATGGAGATAGACTTTCTTTGAAACCTTCTTGATCAAGGAGGTTTATAAAAAGAACGGTGTAGCATATTGGGAGTTTTAGTTATAAATAGCAGTTGTAATACTTAGGTATACGACTTATTTATTTGGGCATACTATAAGTATGAGTTCTTTTCTATGATAAAAAAAGTGCAGCTAATATCTTTACAATCTATAATTATAGATTG
>NZ_JBEUTW010000687.1:0-1574 GCF_040492675.1 Bacillus sp. AP50 | reverse complement strand
AAGTGTTTTGGATTAACGATCTTACTACACCAATAGGACAAACTCATACACGCGTGCATGGAGTAGTTTTTAATAGTCCAGATGATATAATATTTTATTATGATCCCAGGTATAACCCAAATAAAATAGTCATTAAGAATGATTATATAGGAAATTGGTATCATAAAGTCAATTGTCTTACAGAACTTGATGGCTCAATATTTAAGCCGTATACCTGTGGGACTAATATTGTTCTTAATAGTCCCATAGATATGAAAAAGTGTTTTTTTCAACTAATTGAACGTACAGGGGAAGTTGAAGTTGTATATAAATACTTGGGAGATCCTAAAAGTGAGGCTTCATTAGAAGTGTTTTGGCAGAATGAAGTCATAGGGAAAGTAAACACTAAGGAAAAAAATTTTGAGGAGAAAAGCATTATCTTTAGTGTAGATGAAATCAAAATGTTTAATCCTCAGGTGAGAGTTACAGTACATGGACACTGGGAAGTGAAAGTAAAATGTCCGGTAAATAAGGGGATATCAAAGTTAAGAGAAAAGAATTTTTGAGTACTAGTGGTATGGGTTCGTTAAAAGTTGAACTGACCCCAGAAAGTTTGACAAGTCGTTTCATTAGGCAGCTTTTAGGGCATGAGTTCGATATTGTACCGGGCTCATGCCTTTTAATTTTGCCTTAATTCGTTTGTGATTATAATAATCGATATATTTTTCAAATTCTTATTTAAAATGTTCTATGCTTTCAAAATCTTTTAGATAAAGAAATTCAGATTTCATAATACCAAAGAAACTTTCAATAATCGCATTATCGTAACATCTTTGATACAAGTGAATAGGTTGGTCTTGAATCAATTGTATAAGCGATTATCTCTCAATTAAATAGATCTAGCATCGGTGATAAGTAGAGCTTCTCGCCGCATAATTTAAATTCTGTTATGTCTGTAACTCATTTTTCGTTTGGCTTTTTAGCCTTAAAGTTACGTTCTAAAATATTTGGCGTAATCTTACCTACTTTCCCTTTATAAGAGCGATATTTTTTCATACGAACTAGGCTCTTTAAACCTAACTTTTTCACAATTCGTTGAACTTTTTTAAATAAGCATTCTCCATACGCAAACGCTCCAATTCAGCTTGTAATGCTTCTACTGACTCTTCTGTTTGTGTTTGTTTCTTTCTTAATTGATTTTTGATTGTCCTTAGTCATAGACTGACGCCCCTTTTTCTTAGATTTAAGGGCGTCTACTCCTTTTTGACGTAGCTGAATACGCCATTTTCTAATAAGTCCAGATGAAGAAATATTAAAAATAACTGCCGTTTCGTTTGGAGACGTCCCATTTTCGAACATATAATTTGGTAAGCCTAGTTTATACTGTACAAAATACGTTGTATAGCCTTTTTCAAATGCTCGGATTCCATGATATTCAAATTGTTTTATACATATTCGAACCACGTCGTGATTCGCTCTCAATGATTTCGCAATATCTTTTATACTCTCACTTCCATCTTGATAATGTATTGCTGCATTCATTTTGTTTTCTGAAGTAAATTTAGTTATAAAAAAACTACACCTCCAATTGTTAG
>NZ_JBEUTW010000686.1:0-2831 GCF_040492675.1 Bacillus sp. AP50 | reverse complement strand
ACAATATATAGCCCCAAACCATTTCCTCCAGTATTTCGATTTCTTGATTTTTCAATTCGATAAAATGGTTTGAAAATTTGTTGTAAATCTTCATCTTTAATATTGACACCTGTATTTATAATTTGCATTTTGATTTGACCTTGTTTCGAATCCTCACTTAACTTTATATAGACTTTTTCATTATGTGGTGAATACATAACCGCATTGTGTATAATATTTTTACATGCTTTTTCTAAAAGAGCACAATCTGTATAAATAGAAAGGTCAAAATCAATTTCTTTTATTATTTCGATGTTTTTTTGAGAAGCAAAAAATTCGAGATCCTTTGTAATTGTACCTATTAATTTTGAAAGATTAACTTTCTCTACTTTTAGTTTGAAGGTGTGTTGTTCTAATTTCGATACGCTTAAAATTTCACGAACTAATTGTTCCATACTTTCAATAATTTGATGATTCTTCTTTAAATATTGATCGCGATTTTGATAAGGGCCAATATTGTATATCATTCCTTCTAAGTATCCTTTCATTACAGTAAGAGGGGACTTTAATTCATGTGCTACAATCGCAAAAAACTCTCTGCGTTTTGTTTCTATTTCTCTTTCTTTTTCAATATCATTTTTTAATTGTTCATTTGCTTTTTTTAAATCAAACATAGCTTGTTGTAAGTTAATAGACATGTCATTCAAACTATTAGATAATTCTCCTAACTCATCTGTAGAGCGAACCTCAATTTTTTCGGAGAAATCTAAATTTGCCATCTTTTGTGCACCTTCATTAATATAAATAAGTGGCTTTGTAATAAACCTGGAATAAAAATAAGCACTCCCTATACCAATAACGAGCACAATGATACTAATATAGGGGAGAAAGCGTACTAAAACCTGTGAAGCTTCATCAATCGGTTGAAATGTAGCAAAGACTATAAGCGTTAAACTACCATCTTGGAATTGAATTGGTTTCGTAACATTATATGAATTGCTGAGGGTACTTGCATTCTCGAATCGTGTTGCTTTAGTAACTACTGTTTTTTGCGTACCACTTTGAATAAAAGAAAATGAAGGAGAGTAAATAATTACTCCTTCTTTATTTTGAAGATAAAGCATCGCATTATTTTTTTTTGCGTATTCATCAAAAAGTGGTATCGCATCTTGAAACGTAAGATTTTTAGACTTATCAATGATTTCGTTTATCCCTGTTTGAAGTTGATCTGTTTTATATTGCTCATAAAACGTAGGGAGAAAGAAGTATAAAGTTAAATAAATCAATACTGCAAAGGATAATAAAATGAGAGATGTAGTCATAAAGAGTTTATAAGTAATTTGCTTCATTTTCATGAGTTTCACAATACTATTCATCAATTTTATAACCAATACCCTTTATTGTTTTAATATAAGGGATAGCTAATTTTTTGCGTAGGTTTTTAATATGTGTATCAATTATTCGTGTTTCTCCAAAATAATCGTAACCCCAGACTTTCTCTACGATATTTTCTCTTGTGAGTACTTTTCTCTCATTTTGAAATAGTAGTTGTAGAATTTCAAACTCTTTTGTCGTTAATATAATTTCAACGTCATTTACATATACTCTATATGCATCCACATCAATACGCACTTCTTTAAATATCAAATGATTATTTACATTTTTATCATAACTTCTTCTAAGTACAGCTTCGACTCGTCTAATCAAAACATGAAATGAAAAGGGCTTTGTTATATAATCATCGATCCCAAGGTCGAATCCTTTCATTTGATCTTCCTCTTCTTCCAACGCAGTTAGCATAATAATTGGTACGTTTGACTGACTTCGAATCATTTTAGAAACTTCAAACCCATTAAGATTGGGCATCATGACATCTAGAAGAATTAAATCAAATGATTGCTTATTAAATTGTGTCATACCCTCTAGTCCATCTGAAGCGACTATCACTGTATAATGCTGCGTCATTAAAAATTGTTTAATTAATTCCTGAATTTCTTGATCGTCCTCTACCACGAGAATATGATAGTTTTTCATAATATCACCTCTGGTAGTCATTATAGCCGTACTATCTGGAGTTTATGTGGAGATACAATAGGAACTTCATAGGACGTTTAACGTATTAGCTTCATTTTCAAGAATGTGTATTCTCCAAAAAAATATGATTAGCCATATTCCTTTTTATGAAAAAATAATTGTATGCTTGAAAAAACTTATCGTATGAAAAGCTGAACGATTTATATTTCTAAAAAACCAATGTATAATATTGGGAACTGCATGTGATTTCTTAAACTGTGTGAACATATACTTTCGCTACTTACTAGAAGGGGAAACGGAAATGAATTTCAATATAAAAAAAGCTAGCGAAATTATAGAGTGTACTTCACAAACTTTAGAGTTTTTTGCTAATTTAGTAAACGATTAAGGTGTGAACTAAGGATTATTTAAATCATGCGAGAAAGGTTGTGAAATTATTTGATGGGTTATAAAGCGATGCTGTTTGATTTAGATGATACATTACTTGATAGGGATAAAGCAGTAGAGGCATTATTTTTAATTGTTTTAGAAAAGTGTTATGAAAATGTAGATGGTGCGGCTAAAAGCAACATGTTACAGAAATTCAAAGAATACGATAAAAGAGAATATGGCATAAGTAATAAAACGACAGTTTTAGAATCATTGTTTGATGAATTCACGCCAAGGTATAGATTGCCACGCAATTACATCCAAGATTTTTGGAATAATAATTTCCCTAGATGTTTTTCAATAGACCAAAATACTATTCATTTCTTAAATCAAATAAAGAAGCACTTTAAAGTTGGAATTATAACAAATGGCTCAACTCAGAGGCAAAA
>NZ_JBEUTW010000685.1:0-2897 GCF_040492675.1 Bacillus sp. AP50 | reverse complement strand
ATATGATTCCAGTGAATAGAAGAACAGCTAATTTCTGTTTCATAACATCCCTCAATTCCATGTGAATTTTGATTTTGGTATTGCTAGATTACTAGTGTGGAGCGTAAATGTTTAGTTAGTACTCTTTTTATTGTACCATAATATGTAAATTAAAAAAGGCTGTATATCCAATGTAAGAGAGACTGAAAAATTTACTTATTGTTGTAAATTCGTGTGTTTTAGCTTCTAGTTCAATCGAAATGTAGACAGGATAAAGAAATTTTTTATAGAAATTTCAATTTTTACATCTTAAAATAATGATAAAGCGTAGATGAATTTATTCACTTCGGAGGTAGTTATTTGAACATTAACGAGAAGGCAATTGAAATGTTTGAACAAAATAAATATGAGGAAGCAATGGAACTGTTTCAACAAGCAGTACATGAATCTAGAGACGTACAATCTCTCAATAATCTTGCTTGGATATACTTCTATGAGGAAGAGAATGATGATAAAGCTCTTGAATTAATAAGAGAAATTGTTAAGTTGAATCCTTCTTCATACTTTCCTTATAACATCTTAGGGGACATTTACATGAAACAAGAAAAATGGACAGAAGCGAAAGAAGTATTACAAAAATCTATTTCGATTCAACCATCGGATGAAGCATATCATAATGTAGCTGTAGCTCATTATAACCTTGGAGAGCTGGAAAAAGCTTCGGAATTTTTTTTACGAGTTGCAGGGGATTCGGACTATATCATGTATAGCTATGTAAAATGTTTAATTGATTTAGAACGAACGACAGAAGCAAAAGAGAAGTTAGATACTTTTAACAGGGAATCTGATAATTTTTTAGGGGAAATTAATGTAGCAGATTTATATGTTGAATTGAATTGCTATAAAGAAGCAATTGAATGGTTCGAAAAGGGATATAAAGAATGCTGGAAAAGTCCTAATTGGATTGGTAGATTTGTGTATGCTCTATATAAAACGAATAATTTCTCCCGTATAAATGAAGTTATACGGGAATCTATCGAAGCGAAAACAGCAGAAATAGAAGATGTTCAGAGTGAAGAAGTAGAAGAAAACTGGACAGAAAATGATAAGAAAGAGTTAATTGAGGAATATACAGAAGAGAATAATTGTTATAAAACAATGGTAGAACGTATCAAATCTGGATACGTTCCAGGATTAGAGTTTGAAACTGATCATATAGGGGCTTGCTATTTATTTGGTTGTAAAAGACATAATCACCTTGAATATGAAAAATAAAAAGATTCGACTGTCACATATGATGGTCGAATCTTTTTCGTTATAGGTCGCTTGTATTACATAGGTGTATATCCTCTTTAGAGGCCACTTTTTTTATATTCAAAATATGATGTAGTGAAATAAAACCAATAAGTCCTATTCCGCCAAAAATAAGCCATGGTGTATACATTCCTCTTAAGTTGGATGTAAAAGATGTACCGGTATAATTACCAATGATAAAACCAAATGCGAGTGATAGTTGATAAAATCCGAAGAAAGTGGCTGTATATGATTCATTACTGTAATTTGCAATAGCGATATCAGCGTTAGGTAATACGAGTGTTTCACCGATTGTAAATAAAATTACACAAATAAAGAGCCAATATGGGTGTTGAAATAAAGGAATGAGTAAAAAGGAAATACTCATTAATAAAACACCGTATTTAATAATCGAAAGTGTGTTGTATTTGTGGAATAATTTTCGGAATAATACCATAAATATGACGCCTGTTATCGCATTTATCGTAATAACGAGTGTAGCAAGTTGATTGCTATTACTAATGTTTTTCATATGAAGTGGAAGTGCGACAGTAAGCTGAGTAAACATAATATAGAAGAAAATCATGATAAAGGAAAACAGAAGGAAAGATTTGTTTTGTAAGATGACCTGTATTCCTAATGTAATAGACGTGTTTTCAGTAGTGACTTGGAAGTGATTTTTAAGTAAGTAAAAAATAAAAGCAAATAACAGCATAAGAGATCCTGTTAGAGAGAAAGCGTAGAGTGGATCGAGTAAGAGTAAGAATCCTCCTGCAATTGGTCCGATTATTGCACCGCAATTAAAGCTAAGGTTTAAATATGTAAATAAATTTTTTCTCAAATGAGCTGGCTGTGAGCCAAATATAGCGCGAGCGGCAGGTTCGTAAAATGCAGTTCCGAAGCCAATAAGTGCAGAAGAAATAGAAATTGTATAGAAATCAGAGCATATTCCTAAAGCGATAAATCCGACTCCTCTTAAAAATAATCCGGCTATCATCATAATGATATAGCCTATTTTGTCAGCAATTAACCCTGAGAATAATGGGATAACTCGTGATGTAATTGTCATAATCGTCAACACTGTTCCTACTTGGACAGCAGAAAAATGAAGAAAGGTTAATAGATAAATAGCTAAAAATGCGTATACTGCAAAATACCCAAAAGACATAAAAAATGAAGAAATAAGCATGAAACGTATCGGTGTTGAGAAACCTTTCATAGAAATCCTCCTAATTATGTAACCAGTAAAATTATTTGATGGTTAACTATTTTATACTATAATTATACATAAAGTCAGAAAAAAGTAAATTTTAAGAAGAAGGTGGATCGAATTGAATCAAAACGCTCCAAATGAACTAGAATATATTCGGGAATTTTTAAATACATGGAGAATACCAAACGATACGAGAGAGCCTATTGATTTGCTGCAAACAAAAGAAGATATAAAGCTCTTTATGAAAGAATATTTTGATGAAGAGTTTCCATTTCATACGATAGAGGAATTAAGAGGTTTTCGAGAAGATATTCGGATGACAATTGAAGGCGAAGGATCATTACAAAAATGGTTAGAGAAATACCCATTTCATGTACATATAAAGGATGATATGAAAGGTATTACATATGAA
>NZ_JBEUTW010000684.1:0-1153 GCF_040492675.1 Bacillus sp. AP50 | reverse complement strand
ATAAAAGTTGTCTTTTAATATAAGGATCGCAACTTCATATATCAGCGATTTTTAAGATATATCGATTTACCAACAAAAAAACTGTTCGTAGCTATTATTTGGATAGCAATCTCTATAATACTTTGTAGTGACTCGATCCCTTATATAATCCCCCTTTTACAAATCCATTCGCAGTATAAAACACATCACCTTGCTTCGTGTCAGTATGTAAAACAATCACTTCAAAATATTTTTCCGCATGACGTAATAGTTGGTTTAATAATAAGTTCCCTAACCCTATACGCCGATAATCCCTTGAAATATAAAATCTCCTTAACCGCCCAATCTTATTGTCTTTTGTGTACGGATCCTCATTTAAACCTCCAACTCCAATTAACATATCACCTTGGAAAACACCATATAAACATTCTCCAGTTTTATTGAATACATTTATTTTGTTTTTATATTCATTTATTAGCCTTATAAGGAAATTAAAACCTTCTTCTTCACTTTCTTGAACGAGATGACTGAATTCATATTCCATTAAATTTTCTATTTGTTGAATATGTATATCTTTCAAGTCCATTCCCCCTAAGTATGAAAATACATAAAAATGCTCGAGAATCTTTTATTCTGAGCATTTTTATGGTTGTTACTTTATGTAATTTATAGCGTGCGTATTCTTCACTTCATATGTAAATCGATAATACAGTTGATTAATTTTATTATGAAAATATAAGAGCCTTGCTACAATCTAGTGTGTGATAAGGCTCTTTAAAGTTGTTTAATTCTTATCGAATTAAAGCATGTGTTTGTTTAAGTGTATACATTCACCATTTATAAATTCTCTCAAATATACTATAAGTTTATATATTTCTCATTCTTCTCTAACAGGTTCAAAATAAATTGTAATTTGTTAATCGATATGCTTGTGTAACCACTGTTCAAATATCTTTAACTGTTCTTCGGTATGAAAGTAATGTTCACCCGTCTCCATAACTTCTAATTCACAACGATGTTTTTCTGTAAAATAGTTAATAGTTTCAAGTTCACACAGTTCATCCTTGGCTCCGTACAAAATATATGTATCTATATTCCATGTATTAATCGGAAGTTCTTTTACATAGCATAAATAATCCCAATGTAACTTTTGACCAATAGATGTCTCTATAGT
>NZ_JBEUTW010000683.1:0-1473 GCF_040492675.1 Bacillus sp. AP50 | reverse complement strand
GGTTTTAAAGGTTCTTGGTTATCCCTATGGTTGAATGAATTAGGTGCTGCTGTAATCGGATATTCATTAGATCCTAAAAATAAAAATGATAACTTTAACATTACTAACCTTCAAAATAATATAATTGATATTCGTGGAGACATTAGAGATTTTAATAAATTAAATAAGGTTTTTACAGATTATAAACCTGAAATTGTATTCCATTTAGCTGCCCAACCTCTAGTTAAGTATTCATATGAATATCCTAGAGAAACATACGAGGTAAACGTTGTAGGAACTATGAATGTACTAGAGGCAATTCGATTACATGAATCAGCTAAAATAGGAATTATGGTGACAAGTGACAAGTGCTATGAAAATAAAGAATGGCCTTGGGGTTATCGTGAAATTGACCCTATGGGCGGCCATGACATATATAGCTCAAGCAAAGGATGCTGCGAACTTTTAATTTCTTCCTATCGTAATTCTTACTTTTCAGAAGAAAAATTTTCTCAACACAAGAAAATAATTGCAAGTGTTCGAGCTGGTAATGTAATTGGTGGTGGTGATTGGTCAATAGATAGAATTATTCCCGATTGTATACGAGCATTAGAATCAAACAAAAAGATTATTATTAGAAATCCTACTGCTATTAGACCCTGGCAACATGTACTAGAACCTTTAAGCGGGTATTTACTCCTTACAGAAAAAATTATAAATAATGGTATCCTTTTTTCAGGAGCATGGAACTTCGGGCCATCCCTAAGCAATATTGTTTCAGTAGAAAAATTAGTGACCAGTTTACTAGATATTTGGGGCTGCGGGGATTGGACAGCAGAAAATATAGGTCCAATAAATTTTCATGAAGCAAATTTACTAAACCTTGACATTAGCAAAGCAAAATTCAATCTTAATTGGCAGCCAAAATGGTCCCTACAACAGACTTTAGAAAATACAATAGAATGGTATAAACATTATAATTCTTACACCAGTTCTGAGATGAGAAATCTATGTATTAGCCAAATCAAACAATATTGCATGCTTTGAACTACTCCCACTTACCCATACTTGCTGTGAGTTCCTTATGGAGGGAGTCTTCTTGGTTAAAATAATAAAAGATACATTAATTTTTATAGTCTAAATTATAAACCTACTATACCTAAAATTATGTGATTGTCCATTAACAAAAATTTTATTTCTTCGGTTATTTCAAATCAACTATTGACATTATATTGAAGAATAAAGGAATCACGTATTTTTCTAGTGATTCCCTTGTTCTGAGAAAATAATGTCTTGCTTTAACGACAATACAGTATATGTGATTATTAATTTATTTGTTCTAGTTATGAAAAAATCTATTCCTGTCAAAAGAGCTTTCTTCAAAGAAAAACTTCCTTTTTTCTACTTATCCTACTCGAAAAGTAGATAATGTTATTTTTCAGATAATTACATCTACTATTTATAGAATTACACTGAGCTTTAACAAGTTTATGC
>NZ_JBEUTW010000682.1:0-1534 GCF_040492675.1 Bacillus sp. AP50 | reverse complement strand
AGTGAATTCCTATCGTTTGAAACAATATGTTTGAGAGTATATGTATAAAAGAAAAGAGAAAAAATATGAATAAAACATTTGTAAAAGGAGCAGCAATTTTAACCATTACAACTTTTTTGTCGAAATTGCTTGGTAGTTTTTTTCAAATTCCATTACAAAATATTGCAGGAGATGAAGTGCTCGGTATTTTCCGCCTTGTTTTTCCTGTATATATGATTGCTCTTACATTATCGGTAGCCGGAGTTCCACTTGCAATTTCGAAACTAATTGCAGAGTTGAACGAAAAAAATAAGCAAAAGGAAATTGCAAAATTATTTAAATCAGCGTCAATTATTGGGATAGCATTTGGCGTTTTCGGCTGTTTAGTCATTGTATTATTTTCTATTGAAATTGCAAATATGCTTGGTGGACAAGAAACTAGAATGCCGTTGCTTATTACTTCATTAGCATTACTCATTGCGCCATACATGGCGGTGTATAGAGGGTATTTTCAAGGTTTCGGTGATATGAAACCAACAGGGGTATCACAGGTCATTGAGCAATTTGTACGTGTGTTTTTTATGTTAATAATTGCTTACATACTAGTATCATGGGATAAGAGTAATACTGTTATTACTAGTGGGGCGATGGTTGGCTCTTTTCTTGGAGTCATTAGTTCGCTTATATATTTGCGTATAAAATATAATAGAAGTCCATACTACAATAAAAGCAATTCCTATTCGCTCCGAGATTTAAGAGAAAACGGCAAAAAGATATTGCGGGTATCGATCCCAATCGCTATCGGAGCTTTATCAATGCCACTTTTAAATTTAGTAGACTCGCTTACAATACCGCATGTATTACAAGGATCATCAACAGAAATTCAAGAACAATTTGGAATATACAGTCGCGGTTTTGCATTCACGCAAATAATTGTTATTTTTGCAAGTGCAATTGTATTTCCGTTAATACCACTCTTAACTTCCGCATTGGCCAAAAGAGATATAAATTTGGCGAAAATAACAATTCAAAATACAAATCGACTAGCGCATGTTTTGACAGCACCGTTAACAATATGGTTGATGGCATTAACCGTACCGTTAAATGTCGGATTGTTCACAGACGTAAAAGGCAGTAGTATGTTAACAGTTATGATTGGCAGTTCGTATTTTACTGCGGTTATGGTATTATCAATAGGTGTTTTACAGGGCATTAACCGTTCTGCACAAGCTGCATGGATTGTTATTGGTGCGAGTTGTGTGAAAGTCATGTTAAACATGATGTTCGTGCAGAAGTTTGGCATAGATGGAGCGGCGTATAGTACATTAATTACTTACGTATTGATTTGTATTGTAAATCATTTGTATATTCGAAGCTATATTGCCTATTCTATTCATTTAAAAAGCTTTTTCGGTGTGCTAGCAATAGCATGTATTTTGGGACTAGGATTGTATGAATTATGTAATGTGATAGATGTTACATCTTCAAGAATTATGACGTTATTATTCAGTGGTATAGCATTAAGTATTACAACCATTTTGTATGGTGTATGTGC
>NZ_JBEUTW010000681.1:0-2169 GCF_040492675.1 Bacillus sp. AP50 | reverse complement strand
CCAATCTTGTGGTTCGTAATTTAAGTCTGCAAATAGACGTCTTTTCTCTTTCTTCGTTAAATCTCTCCACTGCCCAACTGGTAAATTATTCAATTCAATATTCATAATTCTCGTACGTTTTAACGTGTATACTTGATAACCTAAAGCTTCACACATACGGCGAATTTGACGATTTAGCCCTTGTGTTAAAATAATTTGGAACTCATATTTTGATAACTGTGTAATCTCACAAGGAAGCGTTTTTGTTCCTAAAATTTTAACACCCGCTGCCATTTTCTCTAAGAAATCAGGTGTAATTGGCTTATCTACTGAAACGATATATTCTTTCTCATGTTTGTTTTCAGCACGTAAAATCTCATTAACAATATCGCCATCATTCGTTAACAAAATTAAACCGTCAGAGTCTTTATCAAGACGTCCAATGTGACTAATTCGTAAAGGATGATTCACTAAATCAATAATATTACCTTTTACTGATTTTTCACTCGTACATGTAATACCTACTGGTTTATTTAAAGCGATATATACGTGATCTCGAGCAATTCGAAGCTGCTCTCCATTTACTCGTACATCATCACCTGGGTTCACTTGGTCACCAATTTTTGCAACCTTACCGTTAATAATTACTCTTCTCTCATTAATTAGTTTATCCGCTCCACGTCGAGACGCTTTTCCAGCTTCACTAATAAATTTATTGATACGCAAATTAGGCACATCCTTTTCTAAAAAAATTTCAAGCTCACACTGCTTCTACCGTACAATACAAAAGGGTAAGCCTCCTATTATAACTTAAATATATTAACATGAAAGGGTATATAACGTCTTCTATTAATTACTTGTTTATAAGAAAATATCTTTATTATACATTCATTTATGCACTTTTTCAGCGTTTAATATACAAGCCATTCTTCCTTACATACAGCTTGTTTTCCTTTTATCTCTTCTATCTCTTCATGAATATTAGCTAATTTATATAAACCTGGGAAAATCTCTTCCACATAATGTTGATGCGTCTTTTCATCTTTCCAATACGTTAACACTATGTAACGATTTTTATTTTTTAAAGACTTCCCAACTACTCCACCTAACATTCCTTTTGCTTTTTCCATTCCTTTATTCCAAATTGTTTCTTGCTTATGTAAAAAATGATTTTCCTTTTCCATCTTTACATCACATATAGCAACTCTTACGAATGATCCTTCTGTAACAACGTCTTTCAAATGCGTATCAGTTATATCATACAACGTTTGAAATAATTCAATTTCACATGAAAGAAACGTATCCTCTTGATTACTATTTAAATAAATTGTATCGTGAGCACCATTCATAAATGATTGATATGCACTTCTATCTTCCCATAAAGTAAATACACATGCCTCATCTTCATACCATCCACCAAATTGTCCATGAAACCCATCTAGGTGCCGTATATCACGCCATTTTCCTTGCGCATTTGAAAACAATTCCTTTTTCTCTTCTTCCACCTTACAGTAGATTGTTTTTAGTAGCATTTTTAATTCCCCCTTTAGCATATAATTTATCTTCTTCTCACAATAATTAGTTCACATAATATTTTTATAATCACCCTAATACTCTTTATAGACATATAGAACTAATCATATTTATCACTACATCTATCAAAACATCTATCGAATTTAATTTCAAATGATTCAGAATAAAAAAAGATGTAACTCTTAATGAATTACATCTTTAGCTAATCTCCCTTATTCATCTTTTTCTCAAATAAATAATACGTAATGTCTCCTGGATAATGTACTACTGTTACCTTCCGCTCCCCTTTTTTAAAACTAACAGTATGCCCGTTTTCCCCTAAGTTCTCCCATCCACTCGCCTTTGTAATCGGCATTACACTTATATATTGATAGTCCTCTTCCTTATCATCGTTAATATGAATTGCTGACATTGGTACTGGAAAACCTTTAATTTTAGATTCTTTATTCATAAATATGAATGCAATTACACCAACTAATAACATAGCCATTGAAATACTTGAAACTAGTTTTCTTCTATTCATTTTCACTAAAAACCCTCTTTTCTCACATATAACTTTCATCATTTTACTAACTTTAATTATTTATGTATAGAGAAGAAATAATTTTAATTATTTCTAACCTATTTTCTCTACTTAAAACAACATTATTATTATAT
>NZ_JBEUTW010000680.1:0-2024 GCF_040492675.1 Bacillus sp. AP50 | reverse complement strand
GTATAAATTAAAGGCGTAAATAAAAACTTGAGCATAATAAAAATGCTCGAGTTTTTATGTGTGTTAATGATAATCCGAAATATGGAATATATACATCTTATGGAGGTCATCTTTGTGAAGAAATGGATAAAAATTACGCTGTACTCTTTACTAGCTATTTTAATTATAGGAAGTATTACTTTTTTAACTTGGTCTCAGTTTACTTATAAACCGACGCAAGAGGCTTTGTCGTTAGTAGATGATAAAAAAGATGAAGATAATATCGTTTTTGGAGCGAAAGATGCGAAAGTAGGGGTTATTTTTTATCAAGGAGCTAAAGTAGAAGCTGAGGCTTATAGTTACTTAGGAGAAGCTCTTGCAAAAGATGGGCACTTTGTAGTAATGCCTAAGTTACCATTAAACTTAGCGATATTTGGAATAAATGAGGTAGATAGTGTAATTGAAAAGTATCCTGAAGTTCAAAAATGGTATGTTGCGGGGCATTCAATGGGCGGAGCTATGATTTCTAAGTATGCCTCTCAGCATGAAGACAAGGTACACGGAATCATTTTCTTAGGTTCGTATCCTGCAGATGACTTTTCTACAAAATCGATTCCGATGTTATCAATTTATGGAGAAGTAGATGCTTTAGCAACTGTAGAAAAAATAGAGAACAATAAAAAGTTCATGTCAAAGAATACAACTATGCACATGATAAAAGGGGGAAACCATGCTCATTTTGGCATGTATGGTGAGCAAAAAGGTGATAATGCGAGTTTAATTACGGCAAAAGCACAACGAGATGAAACAGTAAAAGTAATTGAACAATGGTTATTGGAACAATGATAACGAATTTAATAAATCTACCGAAAGAATTATCCAAACGGTAGATGGGAGAGAGAATAAAGAGCCAAATCGTATGAATTGGCTCTTTTATTTATTTGCTATCTCCAATTGTCCCCTTATTTTCTCAGGAATATCCTCTTTAGAAATAATATCGTAAGAATACACATATTTTCCTTTCACATGAATTTTTAAGTAAGTTTTTCTTATAAAATCATTAGGCGTGTTCGTTCCAACTGTATATTCTTTTTCATTACTTAATTCGTCAACAGCTTTTAGTGAGTACATAGCTTTTCCTTTATGATGATAATCTGGAACACCATATCCTTTCGCAACGGCATATACATTTTTTTCTTCAGCAATCGGATTAAATCTGTCTAAATCTCCGCGTAATATGAAAGGTAGTAAGTATATAGGGAGGCCTATTCCTAGTATGCAAATTACAAATTTCTTCATGATCGTTTCTCCTTTTGTCTATTTACATTTTGAGTATAGAAAAAAGTTCTTATGAATATAGAGGGAAATTCTTTAAGTTTTTCTTAATAAAGTTTAACTTTGTGAAAAAAACTAATTTGAGCATTAAGTTTACGAAATGAATAGCCAAATAACCTATTTTCTTTATTTTTTGATGGTAGGTTATTAGGTTTTATATTGGTATGAGTGAATTAAGAAATAAGTGAGGTTTAGGAAATAGAATGAATTTATCTTATAGTAATAAGAGAATTACCTGAATAAATGATAGTGAGAACAATTAAAGAAAGCATCTAGTGGGGTGCTTTTTTCTTTTGAAACAGAGAATCTCATGGGTCGGTTACATGTAATTTCGTGCTGTGCTTCTAGGTCATTGGAAAATCCAACAATAAAAAAAGAGGGGGAAGGCGTTTTTTATTGAAGTTTGTTAATGATAGATTTTTAACTTGAGAGGGGGGATCGTAAAATAGATTATTAATCTCTTTGGTAATTTTTATTTTCCTTATAGTTGGCATATTGTATTAGAAATTTTAAATTTTGAAGGGAGAATCAATAAGTATGGGTAAGAAAAGAAGAATAAGTAATAAGTTATTACTTATCAGTGCAATTTTTACAATAGCAATTCCCTCAGTCTCATATGCGGAGGAAGTAATTTCACCTGAAAATTTTAAGAGTTCTTCCAATTTGTATAAGGCACGGAATACGGAAATTTTGAAAACAAATTTATATCC
>NZ_JBEUTW010000679.1:0-1426 GCF_040492675.1 Bacillus sp. AP50 | reverse complement strand
GTTATATCTACTACTCTTTCATTTATTCGCCATATGAATAGTGAAGATTATAAATCTGCATTTGATTTAACCTCAAGGTCATTACAGAAAATAATATCCGAAGAATGGTTGAAGAGCTATTGGGAGGGACTGCCAGTTCAATTACAAGCAGGTTCTTTTATAGAAATTGGAGAGGTTACACAAAAAGAGACAAATCCTGTTCATACAAATGTGGAGATTCAATTAGTTTTTGAAAAAATGACTGTACCTTTACTAATTAAACTAGATCCATCTGGAAAAATAGACGATTTTCAACTAAGCATGTCGTTTAGTCCTGTTGCTGAGCGTCCATCATATAGTAAGCCTGAATCATTTGTTGATAAAGAAGTAGTAGTTGGAAGTGGTGCATTTCCATTACCAGGAACATTGTCGGTTCCAAAAGGAAATGGTCCTTTTCCAGCGGTTGTTCTTGTTCAAGGATCAGGAGCAACTGATCAGGATGAAACAGGGTTTGCTTTAAAACCATTTCGCGATTTAGCTGAAGGTCTTGCATCGAAGGGAATTGCTGTCCTTCGCTATAATAAACGAACGTATGAACATGGGCTGAAAACACAATTCAGTCCCTTCTATACAGTTGATAAAGAGACAACAGATGATGCTCTTCTTGTAACTCAATTTCTTAAAAATGAGCCTCTAATAAATAAGAATCAAATATATATTCTTGGTCATAGTCAAGGTGGAATGATGCTTCCGAAAATGATTGAAAAAGACCAAAATCAAAATATTGCTGGGGCAATTGTAATGGGTGGACCAGCTCGTACGATTCAAGACGTTGTTTTAGATCAATTTGAGTATCTTTTTTCTATTGGAGCAATGAACCAGGAGCAATATAAATTCTACAAATCGCAATTTGAATTATTAAATGATCCAAATTTCTCTGGTCAGAATCCTCCAAAAGATTTTTACTTAGGATCAGCAGTATTTTGGGATTCTATTCGGAAAATTAAAGCAGCAGAAATATCAAAAGAACAAAAGACACCACTTCTTATTATTCAAGGAGAAAGAGACTATCAAGTTCAATCAAAAATCGAAATTCCTCTTTGGAAAGAACAATTAAAAGAACGAAATAACGTTGATTATCGACTATATCCAAAGTTAAATCATTTCTTTACAGAGGGCGATGGGGAAATAAGTAAACCGGATGAATATTATAGTCCTGCTAATATTCCTGAGTATGTTATAAATGATATTGCTGCTTGGGTGCAAGGCAGATCGCAATTAAATTAGCAACCATATGTTTTAATAAAGACTTTCTTTCTGTAATCAAAATAGAAATATTTTTATTAGGTTATATGTTTTTTTTAGCACTCTTTGAAAAGGAGTGCTTTTTTATTTTTCTATGATTTCTATAAAATAATGGACTTGTCTTCCAAATAAAGCGTTATTT
>NZ_JBEUTW010000678.1:0-2157 GCF_040492675.1 Bacillus sp. AP50 | reverse complement strand
CATATAGAATGGGATATATGATTAAAAATAGATAAGACGGGTTGAGATAAATATGAAGGAAGAATATAGTAATCAAAATACCTTTTTAAGTATGATAGATATGGATTTAATTAGACAAGGATTATTACATGCTATTCAAGATTTAGTATTCATATTGAAAGTTATTGATAATGAAACGTTTCAATATATGTATGTGAATAAAATAGGAATGGATTATGCTAGGTTAAGCGAAGAGTGCTATGGAAAAACCTTTGCAGAAGTATTACCAAAAGATATAGCGGGGATATTGCAAAGGCAATATGCAAAAGTAGTGAGAGAAGCGAAAGCACACACCTTTTGTGATGTAGTCAATTTACCAAAAGGTGAGATACACTATGAATCTTCACTTAATCCTGTCTGCGACGAAGAAGGAATATGTCAATTTGTTATTTGTATTACAAGAGATATTACAGCTCAAATTGAGGAGAAGACAGAGATAGAGGAAAAACAAATGTTATTTAAGTCGTTACTGGAATATAATAATGACTCAATTATATCTATAGATTCTATAGGGAGAGTTACATATGCAAATCCGGCAACGTATGAAATATTTGGATACCGGTATGAGGAATTAAATAATAAATTTATTTTTGAATTCATTAATAAAGAATATGAAAAAGATTTTCAAATTATATTTAAGGGATCGATGCAAGGAAAAGCAAAACAAATTGTTTCAAAGAAATATGTTCATAAAGAAGGGTACGAGCTATATATTTCTTTGAGAACTATCCCGATTATTGTGAACGGTGAAATTGTTGGGATTTATATTGTTACGAGAGATGTTACAAGGCAAGTATTAAACGAAATGCGAACAGAATATTTAGCTTACTATGACCAGTTAACGGGATTAATGAATAGAATTTCATGTACAAATAAGTTAAATACTTTTTTAAATGAGAGTGTAAATTTTGCACTTGTATTTATAGATTTAGATGAGTTTCATCGTATTAATGATACATTTGGTCATAAAGAGGGAGATAAAGTATTACAAAAAGTTACAGAATGTTTAAGTAATCTAAAAATAGAAGATATGCACTTATTTAGAGAACACGATGATCAATTTGTTATGTTGATAGAAAATATAACGAAAGAATATGTAGAGGAAGTTGCAAAAAGCATATTAAAAAACATTAGTGAATATTTTGTAATCGAAGAAGAAGATGTATATTTAAGCGCGTCAATTGGAATTGTAATGGCTCCAACAGATGGAGAAGATGAAAAAATACTATTTCAGAGAGTCGATGCTGCTTTAGAAAAAGCAAAAGAAAAAGGAAAAGGACATTATCATTTTTATTGTAGTGGATTAGACTGTGAGCGTGAACAAAGGTTTATAATAGAAAACCAGTTACATCGTGCTATAGAAAAAAATGAATTTTTCTTATATTATCAGCCACAAATTAATATTGAAACGAAAAAAATAGCTAGTATGGAAGCTTTAATAAGGTGGGAGAATAAGGAATTAGGATTTGTTTCTCCAAACCAATTTATCCCGTTGGCAGAAAGAACAGGATTTATTATTAAGCTGGATGAATGGGTAGTAAATCAAGTGTGTCAGCAATTGCGCGAATGGTTAAATAAAGGGTATGATGTGGTCCCAATTGCAGTTAATATTTCAGCTAGACACTTTCGTTCTATTACATTAATAGAGATGATTACACGGGCTTTAAATAAGTACAATGTACCAACTCATTTATTAGCGATAGAGGTTACAGAAGGAGCTCTTATACATAAAGATATATCGAAGAGAGTGTTACTACAATTAAAAGAGCAAAATTTAAAGATTCATTTAGATGATTTTGGAACAGGCTATTCATCTTTAAGTTATTTAAAAACATATCCAATTGATACTTTAAAAATTGATCGTTCTTTTATGGAAGGTATACATATAGATGAACGTGATACGAATATTACAGCTGCAATTATTCATTTAGCTCATACTTTAGAATTGAATGTAATTGCAGAAGGAGTAGAAAAAAAGGAGCAAATACAGTTTTTGAAAGAAAAGAATGTGAAGCTTGTACAAGGTTATTATTATAGCCGACCACTATCCAAATATGATATGGAAAATATGTATTATAAATAAAAAATGATGTGCTAAAAGCACATCATTTTTTATGT
>NZ_JBEUTW010000677.1:0-2503 GCF_040492675.1 Bacillus sp. AP50 | reverse complement strand
ATCCAATCCCATCTCCTTGTTGGGTATTTACCCCTTCAATAGAGAGTGGTGTTACCTGCTTAGAGTCCATATCCAAAATGAAATAACTTTCAATTGAATTTTCACTTGTTTTTTCATCGTTAGATAAGCTTACATAGACTATTTTGTTACCTACAATTTTAGGAGCTAAAACATTATTTTGTGGAACTACATATTTGTTTATATTTTTATTTTTCAAGCTATATGTGCTTATGGTAGTTTGTTTTTCAGTAGAGTTAGTATAGACTAATTTATCTTCATTCATATGAAGTGCAGTACTAGCTGTATCATAAGATTGTACAGTGTCTATTTTCGTTTTTGTATTGGTTTCTAGGTCATAGAGAATAATATCTGCATTTTTTTGACCTTCATTAATTTCCATCCATGATACATAATGGTTATAAAGATAAGGTTCTATAATTTCATTTGTTTTATGGATTTGATTTTCCTTATCATTACTTAAATTTTTTGCGTATAGAATGGTTTTTGATCCAATAGCATTGGTATCCATCCATAATAACCATTTTTCATTGGCATGTACCCCTTGTATATTTGCCTCGCTACCCATTTTCGAATGAAATATAGTCTCTTCTGTTTGATTAGAGAAATTATATGCAAGAAGTTTATTAGGTAGACGTTCTTTAGTATTATCAGAAACAGGTAAGTACATTTTGTTATTGGATGTAGATGCCATGTAATAGTTTTCATAATCCAATTTTAATTCTGTATAGGTACTATTAAGCTCTTTTTCTTTTATATTTGATTTGTTTTGACTGCAAGATACAAGTATACCTAGACATAGAATAAACAATAATATTTTAAAATTTCTCAATATACTAATGTTGGATTGCCACCTGTTGCACTTAGAACGGCTTTTCCTACTCCTTTTCCATTCTCGTCTACTTTCTCCTCATATACACCACCTAAGGATTTTCCATCTTTATCTAATTTGTGATTAGGATCGACAATTTGCATTGTTCTATCTGCACCATGATAGCCATTAATTACTATAAAATGCCTATAGTTCTTTTCTGCTCTTTTATAACGTTCCATGTGTTGTGTATTTGTCAGCACAATCGGTACATTCGTTCCATCTGATAATTTGTTTTTTACTAATACTTCTAGTTCCCTAATGCTACTAGGGCTCATAGCTCCATAGGTACTATCAGCAAAATCATAATTGTCTTTGTATGCATTTAATCCCCAAGCCAAATTAAGAGAATTTGTTCCTTGGTTAGTTGTTAACATTAAAGAAGCAAGAAGTTCTTCAGTTGGTATTGGAAATGATGATCCACTATCTGATTTGTGGAAAGTCAGAACACTGCGTGCTGATGCTGGTCCGCAATAAAACCAATCACTTTGTTTAAAATGTGTAACAGGTCGAAAATAGCTTTCAGATGGTGGTCGCATTCTGTTTATCTTATTTTTTTGATTTTCTTGTTCCCAAGCTTTCCTAGCTTTTTCCTTTCCGATTTCAAGGATTTTTTTTCCTTCTTCAGGATCTAATGATGGTGGTTTTGATGTGACAACAGTTTTTTTGTCTTGACTAGAATCAATGTTTTCATCCGCAAAACTGACAGTAGAAGGAAGTAAAAGACTCATTGCTAAAACACTCATGCTTACCCCTTTAATAATAGGTTTCATATCGCATCTCCTTAATTCATAATCTTATAACATTTTAGAATAAATGGTATATTATAGCAATTGAATTCCTTAAATATGCATAATTGCATATTTGAGGAATATAAAGAACTGACCCCTATTTATGAGGTCAGTTTACATTATCAAAATCTTATATATTTACTTTGATAATTCTTTAGAGATACGTTGTATATCTGCTTTAATTTTAGTTTTTTCTTGAACAGTTAAAGCATTAAATTTTTGTTTCTCTGCACTAGGATCAAAAGGCTTCACCGGTGGAGGTGGTGGATCTTGGGGATTCGGAAGCAATTTGTTATCCCATAAAATAACCCCATATGCTCTACCTGCTTCATCATTTTCTTGATCAAAATAATTATCAGCCCATCCTTTTAATTCCTCGCTATACCAGATTTGGTAAGCTCCTTCAATATCAGCTAATAGTTCAATTGGTATTGTTCCAGCTCTTGCTACATAACCAAAGTGAATATTTCCTAAGTCTTCACCTTTCATCAAGTAGCCATTGTAAATGAACTGTTTTTTTCTTCCGAATTTTGTTTTATAATCCCATTCACCACCAGGCTTTACTTTTTCGGCAAATGCCAATCCAACACTCCAAGGATAAGTGCCTTCTTCTTTAGCCTCTTCAGCAGCATAAGCCATAATTAAGGCATTTCTCTTTAAAATGTAAGAGAAACTTGAAGTCATTTCATTTGATGGGATTGTTTGAGCAGATGCAAAGCCACCTTCGGATAAAGAAATAGAAAATAATAAACAAAAAATAAGTAATGTTTTCTTCCACATATTTATGGACCTCCCTTTTTAGTAGTCTATATATTTATAATTC
>NZ_JBEUTW010000676.1:0-2356 GCF_040492675.1 Bacillus sp. AP50 | reverse complement strand
TAAAATGTCATACTTTCTTAGGATTCTACAAATAGAATATAACATTTCATATAACATCCCTTAAAAAGAAGCCTCTTTTATAAGGATGACTTTCTTTAACCTTTTATTAAATTGAACTACCTTACGGAATGCCATACATTCTCTGATCCAATTCAAGATGCTTTACTACACTAAAAAACATAACGATAACGTCATTTATAAATACTTTTTTTACTATTTTCGTTACTTTACACAATTTAACGACTCCCACAATTAAAAAGAGCAAAGGTATTAAAAATAAGAGTTGCCCTATTCCCGGAGCAAATAATGTTACTGTGGACAAAGGACCAAATAATTTAGGGAATCCAATTAAAATAATTAACGGCAGCAACCAGTTACATCTTATGTATTCAGAATATGATATAACAAGATTCTCTTCCATCATTTTCTTCCTGTACTTTCTAATATAGATAAAAACGTTTATATCCTAGAAACCTCAAAAACATTAGGCTGTTACTTCTCTCTGTCGTTCAACATATTTCTACTACATATAATTAAATATTTTTTCAAAAACCACTCCATCAAAGAACATAGGTTCGTGTATAATAATAACAAGAACGAATGTTCTCGTTATTATTAGGAGGAGTTATAGTGTATGACTATTCAATTTTATTAGCTGTAGTCGGTGATGTGAATAGGAATGGGTCCATTGTTTTAGCCGCAACTCCACCTTTAAAAGCAATGGGAGTAAAGAAGTTGGCAAGGCTATACGAGATTCCTCGGCAAAAAGATATCCTTATTGTGAATCCAATTATGGGAACCTATATTAAGTGCTCCAATTACATAACGAAGTTAGCTCTACAATATGTTCCTATTGAAGACTTTCATCAATACAGCATCGATGAATTTTTTATGGATATTACCGATAGCATCCATCTATTTGCCCGAAATCCAAATGAATTTGCATTACAGTTTAAACGTGAAATATATGAACACACACGAATTGAATGCACAATCGGGATTGCACCTAACCTATTGATGAGTAAGGTAGCTTTAGATATTGAAGCAAAGAAAAATAAAGACGGAGTCGCTTATTGGACATACGAAGATATACCTACAAAATTATGGAGCATACGGCCGCTTAGTAAGTTTTGGGGTATTTCGCATAAAACAGAAACAAAATTAAATCAAAAAGGAATACATTCTATTGGAGATTTAGCTAATTATCCTCTTAAATATTTAAAACAAAGCTTCGGTGTGATTGGAGAAGAATTACACTTACATAGTAATGGGATTGATTTGAGTCGAATTTCAGAGAAATATGTTCCGGTTACAACTTCTATAGGAAAAAGCCAAATTTTAATGCGTGATTATACAATAGAAGAATTTCCAATTATCCTACTGGAACATACCGAAGAAGTTTGCTATCGATTAAGACAACAAAACAAACTTGCTCGAACCGTTCATTTCTCTGTTGGTTATAGCAAGGATAATGCAGGTGGCATTAGAAAAACACATAGTTTAAGCCGTCCTACAAATTTAACAATGGATATTTATCATATCTGTACATACTTTTTACATCAGCAATATACTGGTGAACCCATTCGTAGCATAAACATATCCTTAACAAACCTAATTCAAGAAGGGGAAGAACAAATTTCTCTTTTTGATGATGTCACAAAACGAGAACAAGAAGTGAAGTTGACAAAAGTAATGGATGAAATACGCACAAAGTTTGGGAAAAGCAGTATTTTACGAGGGATTTCCTACACGCATAGCGCTACAGCTAGACACAGAAACACACTAATAGGAGGACATAAATCATGAGTAACGCCAATATGCCAAAAGGAAGAGGAATGGTCATGGTCAAATGGTCTCCGTTCGCAGCAATGCCAGAACAATTCGCCGGAATACGTGAAATAATCAAAGAGAAAAATAAAATAGCACGTCCCATTTTAACCTCTGAAGAAAAAGAACTGATTGAGAACATGCTTTTATGTTCCTTATTATCCGAAGAAGAAATACTAATCACATATTATGAAGGCGGCTATTTACTTACTAACTATATGACCATCATTGATATAGATCCGTTAAATAGCGCTATCATATGTACGGATGCTTTCTATAATAAGTTGACACTACAATTTTCGGATATACTGGATGTAAAATAGAATAGATTTAAACGTTTGGATTGTTATAAAGGAGTGTATAAAATGCAAGGGAATCAGATAAGAAAGAATACAGCAAGAACAGTTATTCATAACAATATAAATAACTATCCCTATTTAAATATACCTATGATTATTAATGAGAATGATGGAATAACTTACGAGGTTTTAAGCGCTGGTTTTCATAATAATGATGCAGTAGCAATGAT
>NZ_JBEUTW010000675.1:0-1495 GCF_040492675.1 Bacillus sp. AP50 | reverse complement strand
GCGCTGTGGTTTATACCATTTTGAAGTGCGTATAGAAGATACAACGTATTATGGCGCATTTCAAATCGTACCGAAAAACTTTTTTGATGATCAATTTGAAATGATTCAAGACTATGTGAAGTCAATTTTAAATGAGTTGATTTTGGATAGAGGTTACTATAAAAAGACCTTCTCTGCACTTAGCGATATTGAGGATTCTTCTTATTTAGTGTTACTTAGAAAGTTACCCCAAAAAATGAAAATGATAAAGCAAATCTTTAAGAAAATAGAATCAAGCTCAAAATTTATAAATGAATATAAATGGGAAGGAAAAGAGCGAAGGCCAACAAGAAAAGGAACTATAGTGGCAGAACGAAAACCTTATGCCAAACATTATAATCGTAAGTTTATGGAACAAAAAAATAGTAAGGAAAATGCATTTCTTAAATATAAAGCGATGCAATTTTATCATTATTTAATTGAAGCAAAAAGTTTTTTACGTCAAACAATTGAAATCTTAGAAAGAGAAAAAAAGAAAAAATCAGAAGAGTTTCAAGCCGTAAAAACGATTATACAAACAATTGAGCGTAATGGATCGGTAACTGATAGAGAGAAGCAAAAATATAAAAATATACATTTACTAAAAGAAGCCGATTTACGAAAGAGCTCAATGAAAATACAAGAATATAAAATATTGGCGCATATTGTGCATGAAAATGTACAATACTTTCAAATGTTAATGCATTCTTCGTTTTGGAGGGAAGTTACTGAAACAAGTAACATGAACTTACATGATTTACCGATACCACATCAACAATTACTACATCATTTAGAAGTACTCCCGCAATATACGGATCAATCTCCATCGTTATTATTTGTTTATAAGCCAACGTTTTTAGTGTATGAATATTACGCTTTTTTTATCGTTATTTCAATTTTAGAGCAAATTGGTTTTGAAGCTAGAAACTCTATCCGTGAACAAATACAAGAACATTTTTATGTAGATGGATTACAAGATGGAACGACAGTAGTTTTAGAACGAGATGATATAAAGGTGCATGTTGCATTTAATGACTTAATTGAAACACATCCTCTTATTGCATTAAGTAAAGGTAGTAATTTTTACAATGGTGAGGATACGAAGAAGCCAGATATTCGCTTAGACTGTTATGTAAAAGAAGATGGGAAATACGTATATAAATCTTCTATTATTATTGAAGTGAAGTATAGTCCAATGTACAATATTTTTCAGCACGTCGGAAATACGAAAGCAACTGAGCAAATGTATAAGTACTGGTCTATAAAGTATGTAGAAGAACAGGATGGAAAGCGAGTCTATTATCGAAGGTCAATTTATGAAGTCATTTGTGTATATCCAGGAAGCCATATGCATAGTAAAAAAATTGAGTCTGGATGCGGCGTTTTCTTGCAGTTATATCCATATAAGACGAAACAAGGGGAAGAGAAATTAGCTGGAAAACATGGGATGATACAAATTTTTGAAAAATGGTTAAAA
>NZ_JBEUTW010000674.1:0-2935 GCF_040492675.1 Bacillus sp. AP50 | reverse complement strand
CAATCAAGCTAGCAAAACTAAATATCATTTTACTTTTTTATTATATAGACTATACTAATTTCTCTTCCCACTTATAGGTTTCGTTTAAGCTAAAAAATATAGCCTCAAGAACGGGATCCTGAGACTCTATTTTTATTTTAGAAAGGACAGCATAACTTTCTCTGTTTCTTCTTTACTTAAATCACCTGCAAGAATTATGACTTGAAAAGCGCTATTCTTTCCTTTTGCAGGAACAATCATTTGCATTACTTTATAGGTTTCCTCTGTATCAAGACTTTCAACTAAGGTTATTTTTGTACCTTCTAATTCATAATTTGTTACCTTTTCATTATAATCCGCTTTTTTATTCGAGAATTCTATTCCCTCAGCAGTAACTGCAGATTGGTGCACAATATATACATTATCTTTACTTTCATTTTGATATTCATAAATAAAATCGGGATTCATTTTTCCAGTAGTCATCGGTGTATTAACACCTTCTCCAGTTAATTTAAACCCTTTTACCACATAACTTGGGGTGTTAATTGGAAAATCAACATATTTCTGTGCTTCCTTTTTAGTTAATCTAAAATGCGAATGAATTTTCTCTCTAAATGGTCCAATTTCTTCACTGTTTTTCTCATATTTTTTTTCCTCTTCTGGGTCTAACTTTTCAGGACTTCCTACTTGCCTTACTTTTTTATCTAAAATATGTGCTTCTGTTTCCAATGTAATGAATCGATCAAATTCTTCTTTCGTAAACAGATTCCTCGCCACTCCAATCTCTGTAAGTAAAGTATTATAGTCTCCTTCGGAAACAAAAAATTCTGCTTCTGCCTGTTTTTTTGTACCAATCATTTTTTCTACAATTTGTTGTATAGGAATATCGGTTTGCGTTTTTGATTCTTTCATATTATTTTTCACTTCTATTTGTTGTTTCTCAGAATTAGTCGGCATATCAGCCCGGGCATTTAATAAGGATACAGATGATACAGCAATAACTGCTACAGCTCCTAGTGCAGACCAACGATACGATTTTTTTTGGAATTTTTTAATCATTAAAATTCTCCTTTTTAACATCCTTTTGTTTTTACTGAAATTTGCCATACTCGGTACTTTATAGTAACTTGAGTAATGTTCCAAAAGACTAATAATAGTATGTCCATACGCAATTTGTTCCTCTGAATCTATATATGTAAGGGCTAATGCATCGCATGCTAGTTCTTGATCTTCTCGCATACATGAGTAGGCATACCATAGAATGGGATTAAACCAATTTAAAATTAGTAAGCCATGCATAAGCCAATTTACACCAACATCTCTTCGCTTGATGTGAGCTAATTCATGATGAAAAATATATCGTAACTGTTGTTCATCTAATATTTTCATATGTACAGTTGATAATAACAACTTTGGCTTAATAAACCCCAACACTGTCGGACTGGAAACCTTTCCAGATACAAGCAATGGGATATTCCTTTGAACAGACATAGATTGCTTACACTTTTCAAAAATTTGAACAATCTTCTCATCTGTAATAACAGGCTGTTTTTTTATGTAAAGTAATAAACGCCTGTTCATTACAAAAGTAGCAACACTTAGAAGGATAACGCCAGTAAGCCAAATGTATATAAAGATTGTATAAAATAAAATCGTCTCATCATCTTCATTACTGTGTGTTTGTGTCTTGTTTACCTGACCAATTTTTGTTGAACTTGTGGTATAAGTATCTTCTTTTGTGAGTAACTTTTTATTGTCTATATCTTTTAATTCTTGCATACGTTCTTTTGTAAGAAAGCTAGCTACAGGGTTTTGGCTAGAAATGAATGCATCATCACTCTTGTAAGTAAGAACAGAATAGATACTATAGGAACTATCTGGCGACCAAGGTAATACAAGTCTTATAATTAATATGATCCATAGCATATATTGCCAGCGTGGAGTTAATTTATTTCTAAACAAGACCTTGATACACAAGATTAGGCCCACTAATATACTAGCCATAACCGAGGTCTCAATCACCCAATCAAAAAATGCAGGTAGATAAATATCAACAAATTTTTCCACAACTATAATCTATCCTTCCTCTGATTTTCCTCAGTTTTCTCATCTAGAATACGTTTAAGTTCGTTAATATCTTCTGAAGACAGTTTTTCTTCTTTTAAAAAATTTACAAGTAAAGGTTTAAATGCTGCACCATAGAAACGTTTAAGTAAAGATTTTGTTTCTACTTGTAAATAACTATCTTGCGAAACCAAAGGATAATAAGAGTACAAACGCCCTTTATCTTGGTGATAAGCAACTGCTTCTTTGTGAACTAATCGATTAATCAACGTTCGAATCGTTTTGGGTTTCCAATCCATTTTCACCTCCAACACTTCAATTACTTCATTTGCCGTTTGTGGAGATTTTGACCACAATTCTTTCATTACTTCTAATTCAGCTTCCGAAATTTTAGGTAATTCTTTCATTAGTTTAAATTACACCCTCCTCGGATTACACTTGTAATCTGTAACTGAATATTACACTTGTAATCTTTCGTTGTCAATCTTATTTTTATATTTATAGAATCCTTTCCTATGTCCATCAACATAAAAAATTTAATTAGTAGTGGATATTTTTATAAAATATCCACTTTGTTATCTTTTTTTTAAATGGGATATTAAAAATAAATGATGTTTCGTTTGAGACGTCCTATTCTCGATCATATAATTTAATACGTCTAGTTTATACTGCGCAGAATACGTTGTATAAACTTTTTCAAATACTTGGATTTCATAATATTTAAATTGTTTTATCTACATACGAACCACTTCATGATTCACTCCCCATAATTTAACGATATCTTTTATATTTTCACGTCCATTTTATTAACGTATGACTACATTCAATTTGTCTTCTGAAGTAAATTTAGTCAAAAAAAATGCACTCCCAATTGTTAGACTGTAACTAACCT
>NZ_JBEUTW010000673.1:0-1257 GCF_040492675.1 Bacillus sp. AP50 | reverse complement strand
AACATACTCTTTCTGTACATATCCAGTATTACCGTTAATTGTAGATATTTTTATATATCCATTATTCTGTACTTTTTCTGGAATCCAAGCTTTTACCATTTCATTAGATACTTCATATAAAACTTGTGATTCTCGCTTTGGTTCAGCTAAAATTTTCGTTTTATTTCCAGTAACAGTTGCATATATAAAATGCGCTTGGTTTGGTTGGTTACTTTCTGTCAATCCACTTGGTACTTTATATACTTGCTTTGTATCTTTTGCAAACTCTCCTCCCATTGTAAGGGCGACTTGCAACTCATGAAAAATATCTTCATCAAACTTCAGTTCATCCTTCTTATAACTCTTCCCTTTAAATAGAACTTCATCATTTAACGCTTTGTACAGGTCATTTTCATTTTTTGAGTTCGTACTTTGATATAGTTCATTCATAAATTGTTTTAATGATGGATCTTGAGCAGACTCATCTTTTGTTTTAGGCTTAATTTGAGTACTACTTTGTACCGGTGATTTATTATCATCAAGCCAAGGTTGTTGAACAATGAAAAATAACATTGTACAAACCAAAACAACTACAATAGGTAATGCTTTTTTACGAAATGGTCTTTTATGTTTTACAAAATCCACTTCATTATTTTCATATATAGACTGCTTTATTTTAGAAATAAATTCTTCTTCATCTTTACGATTCTCCATTGGCCCTTTTTTTATTTTTCTATACCAGTCAGGATTTTGTTTATTGTTCATCACTACTACCCTCCCCTATTAATTTTGAAACCTTACTTCTCGCTCTACTTAATCTCGATTTTACAGTTCCAATGGATACTCCTAATGTTTCAGCCATTTCTTCATAAGATAATTCATATTTTGCGTCCAATATAATTATTTCACGGTGCTTTTTAGGTAGTTCTAATACAACCTTCCACACATCATTCATTTCTTCTTGCTTAAAAAATTCTTGTTCTGCTGACAGGGATTGCTTATCGTCACTAAAAAATCCTATTAAAGATATCCTTTTAAAATAGGAGGATTTCAAATAGTTTATTGCCGTATTTCTTGTGATTTTTAAAATCCACGTTTTAATAGATGACTCCTTTCGAAATGAATTCCAATTTTTAAACACCTTTATAAATACATCTTGCGTGATATCATCTGATAAGTGTGGATCTTTCGTAATAATAAATGAATAATTCCATACATCTTGCCAATAGTCTTTTATAACATAGTCCAGCTCATCATGATTACACTTTTCAATAAACG
>NZ_JBEUTW010000672.1:0-2123 GCF_040492675.1 Bacillus sp. AP50 | reverse complement strand
AACTAATACAGCTCCCTTATAAGTATAATTTCTCCTCACCTCCATAATAGAACAAAAAATGAAAATTTTTAATATTTTCCTAATAATTGGAATATGCTGTTAGCTTAGAGAACTTTGATATATTCCGTTTTTCATTTATTTAAAAATCAGATTATAAAAAAACACCTTCAAGAATGAAGGTGTTTTTTTCTTATAAGTCAGCGTGTGTTTGTAATAAATAATCTGGTCTTGCTGGTGCACCTCCACCGTCTCCTATATTTACAGCTTGATTTTTAAAAGAGTCGTTTAACCCTAACGATAGGATACTAATTAAAGATATTCCAAGTATAGTTAGATAGATTTTTTTCATTATTTTAACGCTCCTTTTTCTAATTCATTTTTTTGAGCTGTATTGCTCATATAAAAATATTGACTTGCTTTGTTATGGTTATTTTCTTCATAAAACTTTAGAGCTAAGATATCAGCATATTCTTTTACGCATTCCCATAGTTTTTCTTGTTTGAAATAAGTAATACCTTCTGAAATAAATATTTCTAAAGTTAATGTAGGGACATTGTTGTTGAGGGCTCTTAAAATTTTAAAACGATGTTGGAATTCTTGATTGTTAAAATCGTTACTAAGTTTTAATCCTTTTTGAATTAGTTGATCGCTGTAATTATGGTCATTTATCTTATAGTATTCATATGCTTCTACGAAAAATGCTTTGAAATGGTTTGGATTGTTCTTTGTTACTTCAGATACATGACGAATCGCGAGTTTAGATAAATTTTGTTTTGAATATAACCAAGCTAAATTATGTCTTACCATAAGGATAGAATTTTTATGGTTATTTTTTTGGAATGTGTCTAGTGCCTTATTAAATGACTCCTCAGCTAATTCGAAATGTTTTAAATCAATACAACACAGACCTATAAAATTGTCACATAGTGCTACATTTATTTCATAACCTTCATGTTTTAAAAACTCTTCTTTAGCTAATTTTATATAATCAAGAGCTATTACTTGTTTATAGATTTGATAATAAAAATACCCCATTCGATAATTAAATTCAGCATGTTCTATTGGATCAGGAATGTGTATTAATAGTTCTTTAGCTTTTTCATAGTGTTCACTTGCTTCAGTGTAATTGGATGTTAAAGTAGAATGGAATGCTTTAAAGAAGTGATAATAATAAGCTAGGAAGTCATCTGCTGGAGTTGTGAAATTATCCATTTCATCAAAACTGCTTTCGTTAATACTTATCCAATCTGTTAATGCTTTGTATCTAAAATCTAATAAAGAATAATATAAGATTACGTTTTGATTTTCCTTGACATTGTTAATTTCATTTTCTATATACTCTTTTAATTGTTTTGCTTTAACTAATTGTTGTTTTAACATGGATTGATACCAGTCGTTTAATAATTTTGTTATTTGTTCATTTTCTAGTTGAACATTCATAGAATCTTCCCCTTTTCCAAAATTATCTATATCTAATGTAAAACCATGGTATCATGGTATTACATTAGATTAACCTTTAAATAAGTTGATATATATAATTTTGAATATTCTGTTCATTTTACCTTTAATTTTATTGCGGTCTTTATTTAGTATGGTTTTAGCAAAAAAATACTAATAAATCCAGGGCACATTTATGGACATAATGAAGGATATTACATACGTTTATCATACACCTATGCTTTAATTTTACATTTATTAAATTTAATATATTAATTAATAGAAATCACCCATACACTTTAATGTTAGGTCATTGCCATCAAGTTAAGAAATTCCTTATCCTAAAAATGAAAAAAATGATTTGTCATAAATTGGTGTAGAGAGATAAAAATTTTCTTTTTGTGGGTATGTTAAAATTTTAGCTTGATGGACATATGTCACGCCCCCTATTACTGATTGTTGTTAGAACTGCTGCTCCCACAAGAAGAATATCTGAAAAAATTATTTTTAAACAAAAACTCTTTATAAAAGAACACAAGTTCGTATATAATAAGAACAAACGTTCTTTTGATTTAGGGAGGAATAACAGTGTATGACTATTCTATCTTACCGAATAGAATCATCTTATGTGTTGATTTACGTAGCTTTTACGCTTCAGTAAGTTGCATCAAAATGGGGTTAGATCC
>NZ_JBEUTW010000671.1:0-3853 GCF_040492675.1 Bacillus sp. AP50 | reverse complement strand
CTATTATACTAAAGGCCAATCCGAACCAATTAAATCTTTTCTGAACAATAGTTGTTGATTGGAATAAACAAGCTAATGTACTATAAAATATGAATTGTACAAAGAATTGTTCAATTGCAGATGCTCCTAAATTTACATGTTCTGTTTTATAAAATGTATCCTGTAAAAACAAAGCTTGAAGACATGAAAACAATGCTGATTGCAATAAATTAAAACATATTGAACCAATCAAAAATTGCAACCTAGTGACACCAAACGAGACGACTGTAGGAAAAATATCAAGTTGAATAAGAAACACGCTTATCACAATAAACATTACGATTACAATTGATGAATTATTGAAAATATCATGTAAAAATGCTACCTTTATTCCCTTTAAATCAGTTGCAGTCATTGTCCCTTTTATAAGTAATGCCACAGTCCAAAAGATAAGAATGGCTTTATACTGATATTTTATATGTAACTTCAACTGCTTCATTAACATCGTCATTTTATTTCACCACCAGTTATATGAATAAATAGTTTTTGTAATGTAATTCTATCAATTGATAACCCTTCTTTTTCAAGAGAGTAATAATCTTCATTAGAAAGTTCTTCCCATATAACAGAAATCCTCTTATTTCCATAAACTTCTCGATTTATTACTTTTTTATTGATTGAAAACTCATCCACTTTATCTTTTTTTCCTGAAATAATATGACCTTGTCGTAATAAATCTTCCACTGATGATTGAACAACAAGTGCACCTTCTTTTATGATGATTACATCTTCAATAACATGAGTTACTTCTTCTACTAAATGTGTTGATAATATAATTGTTCGTGGATGCTCACCGTAATCTTCTAGTAGTAGACTATAAAATAATTCACGGTGCGCTGCGTCTAAACCTGTAGTTGGTTCATCAAAAATAGTAATAGGTGCTCTACTTGCTAATCCTTGAATGATTCCGACAACAGTTTGCATTCCGTGTGATAATTTATGATATTTTTCTTTCAAATTAAGTTGAAATTTCCTAGCAAGTTCTTCAGCAAACTTTTGATCCCAGTTTTTATAAAACATGTTACATAAATTAAAAATCTCTTTAACTTTATTATTTAGATATGCAGCTTCTTTCACTTTAACAAAACAAATATTTTGCATCGCTTTACTATTCTCAAAAACATGTTCACCAAATATTGATATGCTTCCACTACTTGAAGTAATTTGACCTGCAAGTAAATTTAATAGTGTCGTTTTCCCTGCTCCGTTCCTTCCAAGCAAACCATATATTTTATGCTCTTCCAATGAAATCGTTACTTCATTTACAGCTATTTTCTTTTTATATTTTTTCGTTACATCTTTCGTTTCAAGTGCAATCATCCCTCTTTCCCCTCCTTCGTAATCTTTTGAATCATATCCATCAATTCATTTTTTGATATTTCTAGTACTTTCGCTTCTTCCCACACTTTAGGTAAATATTCAGTCATAAAAGTATTTTGTCTTTTTTTTAGTACGACTTCTTTCGCTCCCTTTGCAACAAACATTCCGATCCCTCTCTTTTTATATAAAATCCCCTCATCTACTAATACATTCACCCCTTTAGCTGCAGTAGCCGGATTTATTTGTAACATCTTCGCAAATTGATTTGTCGATGGAACTTGTTCTTCTTCAAGCAATATGTCTTTTAAAATATCAGATTCAATCGTTTCTGCAATTTGTAAGTATATTAATTTATTTTGCTCCAGAGTAGGTTTCACACTTTCACCACCTTAGGTTCATAGGTTCATTACTTATGTAATTAACCATATCACATAAAAATGTTTTTTTCCATAAATTTCTTTTACAAAAAAGAGAATCATTCGTTTAAGAATGACTCTCTTTCTAAAATTTCGAAGTTTCAACTCTTGTTCTCAAATTCTTTTCATTTATACCATTTTGACAAAAGTTAAATTGTTGTCCCTTTATTGACTTTGTACGATCTACTATTTGCCCTAAATGATAACTTGTATGCTCCACTAAATGTAATAAACTATGAAGATCAATATGCCTTTTTTCTTCCCATACTTGTATATATACTTTTCCCCACTCATCAAATATTTCTTCAACAGTTTTTAACAAAGTTTCGGAGCTTAAATGTTTTATTGGAAAATATTCTTCAATTCCATTTTCAAAAACTATATTGGGACCCTTATAACGCCTTGTATTTCTCTGTAAATGTTCACAAATATGTAGTACGATTCCACCAATTGAATTAACAGCGGTCTCTTGTTTCCACAAATCTTCTTCACTAACGAGCCTAATTGCCTGTACTAACTTAGGTAAATAATGATCCTGCATTCTATGATAAGAAATTTTGTATACTAACTCCATCTTCTCCCCTCCATTATTTCAACTGGCTCACTGGATATTTAGCAAATAAAGATTTCCGAAAATCTTTATCTTCCACAAGCATTTTAATTTTTTCTTCATTGCCGTTAAAGAACTTTATAACTTTATTTTTATCCCATATATCTTTTTCTTTTGGAAAATCATCGAATATTCTATGCAAAATTGATAACATTTCTTCCCTCGTTATCTTAAAGTTTTTATTCTCTACCTGAAACTCATAACTTTTTGCATTTGGCACTAAAATCACTAAATATATAGCATTAAAGAAAAAATTCTTCTTCATCGTATCCTTCTCATCAAACCAATACGTCTCAATCATTTCTTCTGTAAGAGCCCCACTTTCTTTTGCGCCATAGTTCACTTTTATATTTTCATTTTCTAAACTTATACTTTGAACTGTTCCACCACCGGGTAAATGATTAACAATTGCAACCACATCTGAATTATTACCAACGTATGTCCCAGTATATTTCTTAAAATCATCTGACCTAATATCATATATATCTTTTATTCTTTCTCCATTAGAACAAGCCGCAATGAATAAAAAAATTGTTAGCATAACGATCATGTTATGATGCATATATTTCATTTAGCATCCCCCATTTTTATCGATATTTCGTTAATTACAATATTTACTTTCAAATCCCTTTTAAATATACGCATTTTAATCAAAATTAAAAATTTTCATTTTTTATGTTTACAATTATCCATTAATTGTATATACTTACTAACGTAAGAAAAAAATTCTAAAAGGAGGTCGAAGGAAATGATGAAATTACAATTACATGCATTAACTTTAGCGTTAACTGCACCTGTGTTTTCTGGACAATTAAATATGAATTCGACCACCCTAATGGAGAATTGAAAATCGTACTTTATTTCATTTAATTCATAAATTCGCCACAGGAGGCCGTATACTTTCCTGTGGCTTTTTCACGCCCAGCCATAGGAGAACTGTATCTTCCTGTGGTTTTTTTGCGCGATTTTTTAGTCTCTTACATTATTTTTCTAAGAAAGGAGCAACATTCAATGACTATTAGCGTATTGTTTTTAAGTATTACGATTCAAAGAAATATAATTTCCAAAGATGAAATTCTTCATAATGAGCAAATTGAAAAAGCTATGAATGATGTTAAGGAGCGCCAAGCACTTTACTGTGATCGCCTGTAATTCCTTTTCGAAAGGAGGAATTCATTTATGACTTTTCATATTTTCTTTTTTACGACTGTACTTCAAAAAAATATTTTATCTGAAACTGAAATCAATCGTAAACAACAGTTAAAACAACTGACTGATAAAATAACTGACATTAAAAGTTCATACTACACTCAAATGTATTAAAAATATATTTTAAAGGGGTAATATATTCATGAAATTTAAAGCATTCTTTTTAACAATCACCATTCAAAAACGTAAACTTTCACAGAAAGAGATTTTACGTGAGCAACACATCCAAAATATTATGGACGAAGTAAAAGAACGCCAA
>NZ_JBEUTW010000670.1:0-1639 GCF_040492675.1 Bacillus sp. AP50 | reverse complement strand
TATCAATCATTATCATAGTAGACAAAAAGGCTCACTTCTTATCTTTTTAAAATAAGAAGCTAGCTTTGTCGTTTGGGGATGACTTGATTTTTTAAGTTGGTGGATGTGAGGTATTTAATTTCTTAGCTTGATGAGTATGGGATACTGCCAGCATTTCTTCTATCTTCTATATTTTTGTTGTAGGGTGTTATAAAATTCTTAAGTTAATAGGCCTTGAGTGGCATACATAGCAGAATTAACGAGTAAATGTAATAATCTCATCAACAGCTTTGATATAACCACCTGCCTCACGGAATGATTGACTAATTTTTTTGGCATTCTCTTTGTAAAGCGAATGCTGCAACACTTCATTAACGGCATGTTTTAAATCCTCGGCCGATAATTGCTGGATATTTAACATAAGTCCTGCGCCAAGTTCGTATACTCGCTCAGCAATCGTATGCTGATCATTTATAAATGGGAGCATAACTAGAGGTACTTCAAAATAAAGTGATTCACTTGTGCTATTCATTCCACAATGACTAATAAATACATCCGCTTGACGCAGTATATCTAATTGTGGAAGATAGTTACCAACAATAAAATTATCAGGTATACCTCCTAGTTGCTCCACTGCTAATTGTTTGCCTATACTAAGTACTACTTTCGCATTGAGATCTTTTAAACCGACGAAACATTTTTGATAGAATTCAGGTTGATTATTAATTATAGTTCCCATAGAAATATAAATCACACGTTCTCCTTTTAATTCATCAACCGAAAAATCACTTAGAGTTCCATTTTCAGTAATGGAAGGACCGATAAAAATATAGCCATCCTTAAAATCCTTGCTGTTTCTTTGGAAATAGCGAGAAGTAAAGACAATATTTAAATCGCCTGAACCCGGACAAAGTAAAAAATTATCAGATAGGGGTACTTCATATTTTCCTTCTAAATATTGTTTCATTTTTGCTATTTCTTCTAATTGCAAAAATGCTTGTAGCATAGCTAAACGCTCCTGTTTTTGTTCTATGTTTCTTGTTCCTGTCAGGTTCATATTTTCTTTTAGTTCTTGTGAAAAAGCAAATGTGGTCCAATTTGCAATAGATGCTAAACCTCTATGGTGAGCGACCCATTTTCCAGGTAAAGACTGTGCATCATAGAGGATGTAATCGTATGTTTCTTTGGAAATTTCTTCGAAAATGGAATCAGTAATTCTTTCCATAGCATGAAGGAAGTGTAATAAGTACTCTTGAGGATGGGAAGTCATAAGATTCATATTTTCCGAAAGCTCTCTTTGTGTCTCTTGATTGATGGGACGGAATTGTGCGCCTGCTTTTTTGATTTTTTCTTCAAAATCATTTGATGAATAATAGACGATGTTGTCTCCACGTTGTACTAAATCCTGTACTAATCCTAACGTTGGATTTAAGTGTCCTTCTCCACCTATATTGATGTAAAGTGCTTTTTTCATCTTTATCCCCTCCAGTAAATTTGATATCGTTAAATATAAAAGGTAAACGTTTTTTTATTTTGTTTGAATTATAACAAACAAAGTTAATTAATATCTATTTTATTTTTGGGTATTCTTAATTTTTAGAGGGTGTTTTATTTAGATAACTTGATGGATATGTGGCCATACCCCACATCCATCAACTTA
>NZ_JBEUTW010000669.1:0-3622 GCF_040492675.1 Bacillus sp. AP50 | reverse complement strand
AAGGCCCTATACTTCATTGAAGTATAGGGGGAGAGAGTACAATCAATCAGTTATTAGTTTCGAATAGATACTTAAATCGATGAATTTTCCATTTGATTTTTCACTTTTTCTTAGCGTTCCTTCTAATGTAAATTTTAATTTTTTTAAAACACTTATGGAATTTAGATTTTCAGGTTCAACTTTTGCTTCAATACGGTTTAGCTTTAAATTAGTAAATGCATAGTCTAATAAAGCGGAAATTGCTTCAGGTGCATATCCTTTGCCCCAAAATGCTTTTGAAATATCATAACCAATCTCAGTTTTAGAGTTTTCGAAATCTAAGAAATTATAACCACATGAACCAATGATTTGATTAGATTTTGCTTCGATAATAGTAAATCGGAGCGCTTTATTGCTTTGAGCCAGCTCGTTTAGAAATTTAATCATGTCTTTTGCTTGATCCTCAGTAGTGAAATTAATAATATTCATGAATTTCGTAACATCTGGATCAGACCATATTTTAAATAAGCTTAATGAATCGGATTCTTCTGTTTTTCTTAAATGTAATCTTTGTGTGTATAATTCTGTAATCAATACTTTTACCTCCATTATATTGGTGATGGGTAGATTAAAAATATTGATATCTGCGCATAATTCAGCCCTTTCTACTCTTAGTTATTTTTTATTATACATGAGAGAAATAGAGAGAGGGAATTATGTGATTTTTTATATCTACTTTGTTTCTTAATTGTTTTTTCCATTTAATAGCACAAGTGATTTCATTAAAATGAAAGGAGAAAATCTTTACCTTTACTTCAAATATCAGTACGTGATTGATATTAGTAATAATAGAATAGTTATTTAAACTTTGGGGGAGGAACAATAATATGGCAAAAGTTCTAATGTTTAATTTTCCAGGAGAAGGACATATTAATCCGACAATTGCACTTGTCGAAGAACTAATAAAAAGAGGCGAGGAAGTTATTTACTATTGCGTAGAAAAGTATAGAAGTAAAATAGAGAATACAGGAGCTTTGTTTCGACCATATGAAAATTTCATATCACAAATAGACATGGTAAAAAGAATGAGTGGGCAAATAGATTCTCAAGAACTATTATTACACATGGTAAAATCCATGGATAAAATAATAGAGATAATTTTAGAAGAAGTAAAAGAAGAAGAATACGATTATGTTATATATGATAATAACTTCGCTGTTGGATGGATCATAGCAGAAGTATTACAATTACCTAAAATTTCCTCATGTACAACATTTGCCATTACTAAAAAGATAGCCTCTACTCTTATGAAAAATCATGGAGAAGAAAATAAAAAATCCCTTTTATATCAGGAGGTCATGTGTATTTTAAAAAAATGGGTAGATATTTATGGAATTACTCTTAATGAAAAAAAGAATGTGATGACATGCCCAGGGGATATTACAATTGTATATACATCAAAATTGTATCAACCAAATGTCGAAGAATTTGATGGTTCTTATATATTTGTCGGGTCCTCTATTGCACAGCATAAAGATGTAGATTCTTTTTCCTTAGAACAGGCAAAGGGAAACAAGCTGATTTTTATTTCTATGGGAACAGTATTTAACCAGCAACCCGATTTTTATTACACATGTTTTGAAGCATTTCGAGATAGCTCGGTTACTGTCATATTACCTATAGGGGAACAAAATGATATTAGTCAATTAGATAATATTCCTTCTAATTTTAAGCTATATAATTACGTTCCTCAATTAGACATTCTACAACAAACTGATCTATTTATTACACACGGGGGAATGAATAGTTCCAGTGAAAGCTTATATTTTGGTGTTCCTATGCTAGTTATTCCAGTTATGGGAGATCAGCCTATAGTTGCTCAAAGAATAGAAGAATTAGAAGCCGGAGTCCAGTTAGATCGTAATTTGCTTACTCCGGAAATATTACGTAATACAGCAATGCATGTGTTATCGAATGATATTTATATAAAAAATAGCCATAGAATTGGAGAATCTTTAAAAAATGCTGGAGGATATAACAAGGCAGCCGATGAAATTGAAACCTTTAAATTTAAAATGGGTATTAAGTAAAGCAAAACTACTGTGACTTTAAAAGTGAACTATGAAAATGATTTATATGGAGGGAACTAAAATGAAGATTTTAGAACAAAAATATCAAGAAACTAACTATCTACAATCTTATGAGAAAAGTCTAAAATTATGGCCAACTAGTTTTTTATCTTACTTTTTAGAAACATCTCAAGGGAAGACTCATATTATTGAAAGTGGTAATAAATTAGCACAACCTCTCGTATTACTCCATGGAGCAAAGATGAGCTCGACAATGTGGTATTCAAATATTTTACACTGGAGTAAACATTTTAGAATAATGTGTATTGATATTTTAGGAGATAAAAATAAAAGTGTTCCAAAAAAGGGCTTTACAGATCGCTTAAGTTACGCACTATGGTTAAAAGAAGTATTACATACATTAGAAATTAATAGCACCAACATTGTAGGATTGTCATATGGTGCTTTGCATACCGTTAACTTTTTGACATTTTTTCCAGAGAAGGTAAATAAGGCCGTAATAATGAGTCCTGCAGCAACGTATATTCCTTTTTATCCTTTGTTTTTTTCCTATGCTTCAGGAATGATGAATAGTAGGGAAGGGGTCGAGAAATTTTTAGAGTGGATTTTTGATAATCGATACACTATTCATCCATTTATTCAAGAACAATTGATAGCAGGAATGATGTGGAATAATTCAGTGAAAAATGAAAATCCAACAGAACAGGGATTTCCATATATTTTTACGAATCAAGAGTTAGCCAAAATTCAAACGCCTATGCTGTTAATGTTAGGAGAGAATGAAGTAATGTATAACCCAATAGAAGCTTTCAAATGTGCTGAAAATTCATCACCCAATCTAACTGTAGAATTGGTGAAAGATGTAGGACATTTAATGTCCATGGAGAATCCTCAATATATAAATGACCGAATTTTGGAATTTTTTAACAAATAGGACATCTCTAGTATCACATTGCAGATGTAGAATCCATAAAGTTAGTATCTACAACTACTTGAACACCACGTGTGTGGTAACTGTCCTTGATGTGTTATCTCATGTAACTATGTCGTTTTTAACGTGGGAATTGGTTTGGATATAAACAGAAATATTGCGAGGATAGTAGTTAATGATTCAATGATTTTAAAAAAGGAATGAATCGACGAGTACTATTCATTTCTATGGTCAAAGGTACCTGTAATACATTTCCTTCAAGAAGGGGTTTATTTGCTAAAAAATTGTGGCTGAGGAATTTGTGGAGTATGTGGTGATTGGTATAAAAATTCTATCTAATAACCTATCAGTTTTATGTTGTTTATTGTTATTCAGTTAGTTTTATATCTTGCTTTTTACTTTATTCATTTTAAGCATTTTAATTTTTGGGATACTAGAAGTTGAATAATTACGAATAAATACGTTTGATTTATATTCTATTTTTTAGTTATTAAGCTAACTTATTATACAATAGTTCAATATTTTATTATGGAAGGAACTCAAGTTAGGTTAGTCTAAATGAAACTGATGTTTGATTCTAAATTAAGTACATTTTGGGTACCGCCACATGCCCATCAAGCTA
>NZ_JBEUTW010000668.1:0-4605 GCF_040492675.1 Bacillus sp. AP50 | reverse complement strand
GGAGTATATAATGTGAAAGATAAAGATTTATATGGGGAAACAACTCAAAAGGTTGCTACTGATATAAAAAATGACAAAAACGTTGGTGACAATCAAAATTACAAAAAAGAAACTGTTTATAGTACAATTTTAAAAAATGAAAAATCCCGTTTAATACCCCAGAATCAAGGCATAGATATTTCATATGTAAAATTAATATTTGGAGGGTTAAACGGACTGAGTAAATTGAAGCCAAGTGAGGATAAAAAAAGATTTAGTGAACCGAGCATAATAAGCTATAATTTAACGGAATTACAGTTTAAAAGCATAATTAATGATAAGTTAAATTTAAAATATGATAAATTTGATTCTGCAGTATTAATGATTGAATTTAATACACCTAATGATGCAAAAGAAAATAATATGAGAATAATGGAAATTACTATTTCGGTAAATTATGAAGAAAAACAAGAGAATAAAATTATAAAGCGAAATCAAGAAATTTCGACATATTATCATGCTAGGGAAGAAAATAATCAAAATTCCAAAAAAGAATATATAGATTATGAAAAGGAGTATATAAATCAGCAATAATTTATATTAGGAGGAGTTTAATGTGGGGAGAGAAATGAAAAATGAAGAGGACTTTAAAATAGATAGCGATGTAGGTAAGCTGAGGTTAGCTGGTAGAGATATTTATCAATATAATGGGAAAGAGAAAATATATAGTAATTCAAATGAAAAGACAAATCAGAGGGAATTAGAGAAAAATTTTAATGCTGAGCTTATAGCTGATGATGATAACCATCCAACATCAGGGTTTGGAGCATATGCCTTACGAAGTAAAGATACGGATGAGATTTTCATAGTATACGTTGGAACTCAACCGAATCAGGTAGGCGATTTAGCAACCGATGGAGCAATTGGGCTACATAATTTAACTAATTCACCTATATTGGGGTCATTAGCGGAATTTCAGTATAGTCAAGCAGAAAAATTTTATGAAAAAGTCAAGGCGAAGAATAAAGGAAAGAAGATAACTTTACTAGGGCACTCCTTAGGTGGCGGAGCAGCGAATACAGTTGCATTAAGACATCAAGAAGATAATATAAACGTATTAGCTTTAAATCCTGCGCCTGTTTTAAATAAAGATGTGGTTAAGTACGGATACGGGACCAATATGAAAAATTGCCGCAGTCTTATAAATGAATATGATCCTTTGTATGGCGCCATTAAGGCCGCAGATTTTGTAATACCTGGACAGGTTTATAAAATGGAAAATGGGGAAGGGCATTCTTTTTTATATGATCCAAAATTTTATTCTAGGAATGGGAATGTAGCAATAGATAAATTGAAAAAGGTTAGCGAAACAGGATTTGATTGGAAATTTGGTTTTTTAGAAATATCAGAATCTGCTGGGGACCTATATAAAGGAATCACTGGAAAAAAAACATTAAGTACAACAGAAGAAGTTGTAGTGGATTTAGTGGTAAATGGAACCCCAGTCAGTGCAATTCTAGTTGCAATAACAGTAGTGGGAGATACTAGTGCTCTAGCAACAAAAATAGCAAGTATAGGTGTAGAAACAGGAAAAAAAGCTTTGAAATTTAGTAAGGAAGTTATACAAGAAGTTAGAAATCAGGTGAATGCGGCTGTGGATTGGATAGAGAATAAATTAGCAAAATGTAAGGAAAAGGTACTTGAAGTGTTAGAATCAGTATTTAACGCAGCTGTAGATTTTTTAGTAGGATGCATCATTCTTTATTTATCCCGTGATGAAATTATAGCAATTGCAAAAGAAGTAGCATCTTCTCTTGTTCAAGATATTTTAGATGTATTTAAAGGTGACTTTGAAATTGATACAAATATTGCTTCAATTGCTGGAGATTATGTAAGAAGCCATCGCCAATCATTATTAAACTATTTTATGAATGATGGTAGTAGAGGGTTAAATCGTTCATTATTAGTAGAGATTTCTAGAGATGTGAACGAACTTTCAAATGATTTAAAAGAGTTAAGTCAAGATGTAACAGATGCGGTAATTTCTATGATAGCAAAAGATGAAGAGTTAGCTTCAGTTTCTTATTATTGATAAATGTTAAGGAAGGGGGTATGAGGATGGATTTACATATGATAATGTCGAGGGTTCATAGTACATTTCCGGACAGTGGTGGGCGAGATCAAATTATTAATGTTGTTATGCAACTTGAAAAAGCAGCTGTATCTTTGACCGGAGATATTAGAAGATTAGAAAATAGTATTGATAATAGTTTGCAAGGTAAAACACGTGATGCTTTTATTGATCGTATCCGCCAATTAGAAAAAAGGCGACAAAAAATAGAAGAGAAAATTATCGTATTAAAAGGATCGGTGAATTAATATGAAAGATTATATGGAGAAAGTTTTGCCTTTAGGAAGTGTAGTGAGGTTGAGTACTGAGGAAGAAAAAGATGTAGAGTATGTAATTACTACAAGAGGAATACTTCTAGATGAAGACACTTTCTATGACTATGGTGGGGTATTACACCCAGTAGGTTTGACGGGAGAGACATATAAATTATTCAATGACTTTGATATATCAGAAGTGAAATTTGAAGGGTATAAAAATTCTATTGAAGGAAATTTTGCTCATAATTTTAAAATATGGCGAAATGAATTTGTAAAAACGATAAAGAACAAGGCTGAAAATAATAAGTAACAATTATTAATAAAACAAAGGCTATAATATATTTGGAAATAAATAGACTTTCCTCTTCCAAAATGGAAAGAGGAAAGTCTAATTTTGATTGAATAAGAATCTAAATATCTAATATTACGTGGGAACAATATGAAAAAGAGCGCCAAGAATTTATAGCGAATAGAAAAAGAATAAGAGAAAAAGAGCAAAAGCTGAAATAATATTTGTAAATAATAGTCATAGACTGTTTTTTATGGTGAAAATCTATCTGTGAAGAAATAAATCATTTTATACTGTACGATGAAAATGGGGATATTTCGGTATTTTTATAGTTAGGAAAAAGTTATTCTAAAAGGAGTATGTTGGGTGAATCATAGACGCAAGAAAAAGAAACCGAAACAAATAAGAAAAGAATCTGTTCAGATAAAATCGATAGTAGAAGAAAAACCGCTAAAGAAGAGTAGCAACAAGTTGGTCGATATTCTCCTAGGTATTCTTCTTTTTCCAATTCTTATATGGGCTGTCTTGGAAGGTTGTACAACACAAGTAAGCAAAGGGAAGACTTTCCTTATTATCGTTTTCTTTCTCTTAATTGCAATAGGGTTATCTATGATAGGAAACAAATAAGGGGGAGTTCAGATGTTTAAGAAGAAGGAGAAAAAAAACATTTACGTTAGATTGGTAAACACACAAGGGGAAATCATTCGAGAGTTTAATTGTACAGAAAAAGACTTGCGAAAAGTAAAAGAAAATGGTACTGAAATTCGTTTGGTTGGAGATAACTCATATGAGATGGTAGCAACCGATGAACAATTAGAAAAACTAGCAAGAGCTGAAGCAGAAATCGAAGCGGAAGTTAAGGCATGGGAAGATGCTTTAAATGAGAGTTTGGATGAACGCGAAGAAAGAGAAGCGAGACAGAAGGAATTGAAAGAAAAGAATAAATGGAGTACAAAGAAGAAAGTAATCGTATTTGGACTGATATTCTTTGTATTTATTGGATTACCTATTATCGAAGGGTATCAAAATAGTAAACTAGTTGAAGAAGGTACATCATTACATGCAGAAATTGTAGGTAGGCATGTAGAGAAGGAATTCATGTTTACACACCCCACATTAGTAGTTGAGGTAGATGGTAAAAAGCATAATCTATGGGTAAGTGAAGAGACATATAACGGAGCAGAGTGGTTAGGTAGACTAAAAGTCATCAAAACAAAAGATGGTAAAGTTGAGAAAGACCCTAGATATGAGGGGGAAGACTTAATTACGAGTTATTAAGCAGTATGTTTTTAGTATTCGCTTCTCTCAAATTAAATAACATTATTATTTGCAAAAATCGAATCCATTAAAATAAAAATCAAATTTTAAATAACTGTAATAACCTCCTAGCATATTGTCGATGGGAGGTGATCAACTTTCTGAAGATACAATTGTGATAACAGTAACGTTTTTACTAAGTGAGTGCAATTTCAGAGAAACAAAAATAGAGTATGAGGGATATGCTTAAGTGAAAGAGAGAAGAATATTTAGAGCTTTTGAGGAGAAAGAAGGCTATTTGTACTATCAAAAGCATTTGGATTATGTACGGTAATTAATGTAGTGATGATATACATAAAAGATTATCTAAATTTAGTTACACAAAGATGAATGTACTTAAAAAATTAGGAATGTAATGGGATTTTAGTGAATGAAAATTATTTAAACTATATAGAAGGTGAAAAACTGAATGTGGAATATAAAAGAAGAAGATTTAGATGAATTTAAAATAACATGTAGAAATCGTTTAAGCCCTGAAGGAGCTATGTTGTTTATGTTTGGTGGAATGCTTTATAGTTCGTTATTGATGCTTTTTATTTTTGGAGCACTAATTAGATTTGGCTGGGATTACTATCCGACTCTTTTTGACACAGTAATAGTCAGAATGGAATTGTTGTTATATAGCCTACAAG
>NZ_JBEUTW010000667.1:0-2868 GCF_040492675.1 Bacillus sp. AP50 | reverse complement strand
TAACCAATATTAAATATATTGACTATAGGTATAATACCTCTTTAATTATAAAGATTTCAACACCACAATACCGTTGCCTACAAAGAATTATTAAAAATGAAAAATAAGGAGTTGCATAATAATGAAGCTATCTCCGGTTACCTCAAAAAATATAGTTGCTGTTGGTTATAATCCTTTTTCTATGATTTTGCGAATCCAATTAAAGCATGGTATGTATGATTTCTTTAATGTACCAGAAAGCATTTATACTGGCCTATTACATGCACAATCTAAAAGTTATTATCATAATACTTACATTAAAAATTCTTTCCGCCACACAAAAATTTAAACTTAACACCCACTAAAAAAGAAAGGAGGTTAATCCTCCTTTCTTTTAAAAACATTTGGCAGATGAATTATCTTCGATTTCTCTTATTAATTTCATCATATGCTTGAATTTGTTTTTTCAAACGCCGATCAGCTTTTTTATCATGCACTACAAGAATTGCGTGTATAACTCCTGGAACCCAAAATATTAATGTTAATATGAAATTTATGATTGCCTGAATTGGTTTTCCACAAAATAATACAGCAACAGGTGGAAGAAAAATTGCTAATAAATACATCATCCCTTGAAAACTCCTTATTTTGTATTTTATATATCACTTTTCAAAATATACGCAAAAAAACCTACTACCATTTTAATCTTAACCTGCCTCTAAAATCAATGTATCTCCTTCTATTTATATAAGTATTTCAGACTTTTCATTGTTTTCTAGCCTATTTTCTTCCTCTATTGCAGTTATTCCAATTGCGGAAATTAACGTTCCTATCGCTTGTATCCAAATACCAATGAGTGCAATGATTCTCTCATCCTTCTTATCAAAAATACTATCTTTATTTTCTTTCTCATCTTTCAATACATTTAAAACACCTTGATACGCTTGTAATCCAGCTCCTAAACTTTGCATGGAGTTACCCAGTATAATAATTTTCTGTAATACATTTATATCCACCAAAGCTGCTTCTACTCCTAAAAAAGCACCAATCGATTGTAAACTGTTCCCTGTAATGATAAGATAATCATTTTCTTTCAATTGTTCATTTATATTAAAATATATTCCTATTACATTTGATATATTTCCTAATGCTAATAACTCAATTCCTATTTGATCAAGTAATTTACTTTGATTCTCTCTTTTTTCTTCCCCATCATCATAATTGCTCGCAATGATTTGTAATATATACCCGAGGGCTTGTAATGAGCTTCCTACAATAACAAGTTCCGATTCAACTTTCTCTTCTCCAATAAATCCTCTTGTCGTTCCAATAGCAGCTGTAAGATTCCCCCCTACTTGAAACCATGCCCCTGTCACTTTTAAACTGCTTGGATTCATTTTTATCACCTATTCAAATATTTTCTAAAGCTTTCAAAACAAACAAATCTCACCCTTAATCTTTTATTTTATTTTTCAGATGTAATTTTGTGAATGATATAATGTGCTACTAATGTAAAAAGCACCTTAAAGGTGCTTTTTATACGCATGCTGGGCATGTCAATGAATCTCCATTTTTATCTATTGTTATATTCAATATATATTCAATCGCTTTATGTGACCAAGTTTCAGGTGTAGGCGATTCATTTATATATTGTGGCGCACATGACTTCAGCATTGGAGTACTAATACTCCCTCCAGGATCTAAAGCAACTACAGCCATGCCATGGGGTAATTCCAGGGCCATAGATTTAGTGATACCTTCAATTGCAAATTTCGAGGCACAATATGGCGCAAGCTCAGCTTCACCTTCTCTCCCCCAACTAGAACTCATATTAATGATAATTCCTTCTTTCCTAGCTACCATTGCGGGAACAAACGCTCTTATTACATTTACTACACCATTCACGTTTACATTCATTACATTTTCGAATTCTTGAGCCATAATTTTCCAAAGTTGTGCATTTTGATTTACAATCGATGCATTATTTATTATCAGATCGGGAGCCATATGTCTATTAAGTATATAATTTGCCCAATCGTTAACTTGCTGAGAATCTGAAACATCAATTACTTGGAAATCATGTATTTTACTGTACTGTTTTTTTAGTTCTTCAATTTTATTTTTTGAACGTCCACAACCATATATGTTCCACCCTAATTCATGAAATCGATCAACCATCGCACGTCCTAACCCTTGTGTCACGCCTGTAATAATTACAGATTTACTAATTTCTTTTCGCTTCATTTCTCTCATCCTCCTTCCCTATATCTTACTCTCTTCATTTTTATTCAGCGATTTACTATAGTATCAACTCAACTCATACTTTAGTAATGGTTTTGATATTGCATACATAAGCAAAAAAAGTAACCATCATGGTTACTTTTTGCTATATATCTAAAAATTCATTGTTTATTTCATTATTGTTTTTACATTTCAACTTCTCTTTTCCACATTTCTCACACTGGTAAATATAAACTACACCTAATATACCTTTTTTAAAATCCTCATTATCCTGCATCTTAATAAAAATATATTTATGTTTACAATGCGATTCACCCAAATAATTTTTAAACCACTTTTTCAACACAACACATTCCACCTTTATGATAGAACCTTTATTTAGCTGCTTTATTACATACTTTTATTTAAATGTTCAATCTCATCTTGCAATTTTTTAAATTGCTCAAAATGCATGGTAATAGATTGGCTACTACCATAATCAACATTTTGTTTCACTAATATAACACCCGTGTCATGAAAAAGCGCTTCAAGTTCTTTCCTAATAGACACTTTCGCAATATGAGCTGTTTTAATTGCAGATAAAATTGCAATTTCATTAAACTTTAATTTTATTTCATTTGGACAAAATGCGTCTTCAACTAATATAAC
>NZ_JBEUTW010000666.1:0-2634 GCF_040492675.1 Bacillus sp. AP50 | reverse complement strand
ATATATAATGATTATATATTTGATTTTCTATCCTCTGTTGGCTCTTATAAATAAACCCGCATTTTTCAATAACTTTATTTGATGCTACATTGTTAATTAAAGCAATTGCGTTAAGGACATTTAAATTTGTTTCTTTAAACAAATAGTCAATTAAACCTTTAGTCGCTTTTGTAGCATAGCCATGATTTTGATATTCATTTGAGATAGCATACATTATCTCTCTGTTTGGTGAAGGGAGTTCTTCTTTCATACCTGTGCAGCACCATCCAATGAGTTCATTTGTAGCTTTCTTAAATATTCCTAGCTTTAACGTATGATTATCTATGTTATTCGTAGTTTTCACTGCATCAAGAAATGCTTTGTTTGCTGGTATTTCATAATCTGCAATCCAATCCACCCTTTGTTCTTTCGTTGATTTCCAGTCTGGTAAAAATTTTGCTATTTCCAGTTGATTTGCTATTTTATAAATACTCTCTGCATCTTTGACCATAAATTCTTGCAAGTATATATCTCCACAATCTATTTTAAATAACTTAGTGAATCTCTCTTCTCCCATGTTAATCCCCCTTACTTACGTTATAGCTCCTTAATCTGCTTCGTAAGTTCAATAAACCGTTCATCCAGTGCTTTATATTCTTTGTCTTTAGAAGTTAAAAAGCTTAATTTTCCTAATACTTCTTGTCTCTCTGTTTCTAACGTTAAACGTAGCTCTTCAATATCATCTCTTGTTTTAGTAGGTTCTTCTAGCTGCTTTTGTATCGTATTGTTTGAAAACACGAGTTTTGTGTTAGTTGTTTTCTCCAGAAAATATCGATCGTGAGATACAATTACTAATGTTCCGTTATACTCAGCTAATGTATTTTCAAGTTGTTCACGTGAAGGTAGATCCAAGTGATTCGTCGGTTCGTCTAAAATGAGTACATCTTTTTCATCTAAAATATAAGCCATTAGCTTACACTTTACTCTTTCTCCCATACTCATATGCTCAATCGGCTCTTTCCATTGAGACGCTTGGAATCCTAAATGTTTCATTAAATTTTGGACTTTTCCTCTTTCTTCAAACGTCTCTTTAAAAAATAAATTTTCTGGTGTTTTATCAAGCGGTAAATCAAAAACTTCTTGTGTTAAATAGCCGATGTTTGCTGAAGGTGAAATCCATATTTCTCCTTCAGCAGTTTCCGTTCCCATAATCATCTTCAGTAATGTTGTTTTCCCACTACCGTTTGGTCCAACAATCGCAACTTTCTCACCGTGCTGAATTGTAAAATTAACGTTTTCAAATAATACTTTCCCATGAAAGTCTTTTTTTAATTGCTTTACTTCTAAAAAGCGTTTTCCTACTTTTTTGTTCGCTTGAATAGAAAACTCAACTGAATACTCTTCTTTCACACGTTCTACTTTCGTTTTCTCCAGCTCTTTTTCAAGTCGTTTTCGTTTTGACTTCACTTGTGCATCCATTCGCTTCGCTTTTACACGATAGAATTCTTTCACACCTTCTTGTTTTGTAGACTGCGCGTGTGCCTTTTGTGACCATGAACTCAATTCTTTTATATGTGTTTCTACTTGTTCTATCTTTTTTTGTTGTTTTTCATATTCACGCTGCTGCGACTTTCTTTTTTGCTCACGTGCTTTCATGTAGCTCGTATAATTACCACTATGCTCAATTAATTTTTTGTCCTCAATTGACCATATTTTTGTTGCGACAACATCTAAAAAATATCGATCATGCGATACAACGATAACTGTACCTTTCATGTTTTTTATTTGTTTAATGAGAAATCCCGTACTGATCTCATCTAAATGATTTGTCGGTTCGTCTAATATTAAGACATTAGGATTTTTAGCAAATCCTTTTGCTAATCGAATTTTCAGCTTTTCACCACCACTTAAAGTATGAAAATCGTTCGTTGGCACGCCCCATTTCGCAAGAAGTTCTGCTTCTTTTGCAATTACATCATTACTAATAAAAGATTCTATTTCTTGCTCAACATATGCGGTTGTCATATTCATTTGCTGCCATTCAACAATCCCTTTTGAAGGCTCAATCTTTCCATTTATTAATTGAAGTAACGTTGATTTACCAGCACCGTTTTTACCAATTAATCCGATAACATCCCCTTGTTTTACTGTCACATTCATTTTCTCTAACAACATATTTTCTTTTATTTCAACATAAACATCATTTAATTTTAATAGTTCTTTCATAATACCGATCCCTTTCATTAAGGGAGAATAAAAAAATCCTCCCAAATAAATTTGGCAGGATTAGTCGTTAAAATATTTACACCCAAATAAGCTATTACGTAACATAAATAGCAATACCGTTCTATGGAAATTGGGCAGACTAATCCTATTTTTTAGAAATTGAAATTTATTGAATTTCAACATTTAAAAATAAGATTAGTTAATCATCGTCCACCCATCATTCCTTTCTGTCATTAATAACCATATTGTACGATGATAATACTGTATGCGTAAATATTATTATTTGTACTTCAAAAGCAATTATTTTTCTTCAAGTTTATTTTTACAATTTCATGTGCTCATATCTTTAATTTTTACTAATTTGTATCATTTATTCATATGAAAACTTTTAAAAAAATACAAAACAAGGCTAAAAAACTTATCTCCAAC
>NZ_JBEUTW010000665.1:0-1048 GCF_040492675.1 Bacillus sp. AP50 | reverse complement strand
AATAAGAGAATTTACGCTGAAAGTCTTTAAATAAATACTCTCTTTCCTTTACTTTTATACCCGGTTCTATTTTAGTACCTTGAACTTTATAAATTCTCTCATTGTATGGAAATAACACCCTTTTATTTTCCCCTACAATATAATCTTTCGGATATTGGAGAATATGGTCTAAATCCACCTCTCCCCCTATTTGAAAATCATCTTTTAAATTTCTAAATATTTTAATCCATTTCATACCGGTTGTAGCTTGTTGTATTTTTAGTTTTACAAACCGTATTTTTTTATTATTTGACGCAAACTCTGAGGTAGAAATCAATATCATGCCTCGTTTCCGTCTTAAAAGTAAAGGAATATCTGGATGATTATATTCTTGATATTAAGAATGTTTTTATGAGCATTTCGTATAAGTGGGATTTAACTGTTTAAAGCTATTTTCAAAGACGACATATCAGCGATAATTTATGTCTATTTCTTATAGGTGTTAGCAAGTTCGTTTGCCGTTTGCAAACTTGTTAGCACATTTTTTATATTTCTTCTATATATATTTCCCTTCATAAACATATCATACTTTCCCGCTAACTCTTCCAGTTTCTTTTCTCTGTATTTTGTAACTGTAAAAAAATGAATCACTGGCATCTTCCCGTTATATTTTTGTTTATAAATTCGTGTGAACTCTTCATACTTTTTTAATTTTTCATCATTCACTTTCATCTTCTGCGAACGATCAACCTCGACTGCGTGAAGTATGCATTCTCCATCACGAAACTTCAAATCAGGAATAATCCTTTTCTTCTCACCATTTTTCTATATTCTATCCTTCCCCTACTTTCAGAAGCTTCTACAAATCTAAGTTCTTGATAACCAGATAAACTACTACAGAAATCAAATAAATTAGAAAATCTTTTACTCTCTTTTTTCAACTTTTCTACACTTTGCCTTCCAAAATCATAAGCATTCAATTAAACGCCTCCACTTATACAAAATATTAGTAACCCTTTTTAACAACGAACTATCATTTTACAAATTATTCCTTCCATTTATATTATAC
>NZ_JBEUTW010000664.1:0-1119 GCF_040492675.1 Bacillus sp. AP50 | reverse complement strand
TATCAAAGGTTTTATACTACACATTAGCAAAGATCTATTTACTATTATTGGACCAAATATAAAAGTAGAAAGCAATTCAACAGATAATCTTATAGGATCACCAAACAAAATTAACGTAAAAATTGAAATGATTCAAGGGATTGGTGATGTAGGAGCTTCTCTCTCTAGCTAAGATAAATTTGTATATCAATATGGATAGTATTTATGTATTCGTATTGATATACAGTTATTACGGTAATGTGAAACCAATATTTCTTTTTAAATTTGCATTGAATCTATTAGTTCTTGCTCAAGTTGTTCTTGTGTATCATCTGTAACTAGTGATTTCGGAACTTTATTTAATTAGTTAAGAATCTCGTTATTTCCAATGAACTGTTACGGAATTGAAACGAATGACCTCCACTTTACTATACTTCTCCAATGTAATTACATGAAATAAAGGTATATCCTTAGAACGTAAGTACTTCAATGGGAAAATAATCAGTATGTAAGAAGGTGTGTGTATTATCTAAATAAAAAAGTGCTAACAAGTTTGCAAACGGCAAACGAACTTGCTAACACCAATGTAAAATAGACATAAATTATCGCCGGTATGTCGTCTTTGAAAATGGCTTTAATCAGTTACATCATACTTATACGAAATGCTCATAAAAGCAGTCTTAATATCAAGAATAAAGAAAAAATTATGAGTAAAGATTTTGTTTGCTCTATATGAAAAGATAAATAGATATTCATCAGACAAGGATAATTTAGCATATCTTGAATAGGGTGTAGGAACGAATTAAAGAAAGGGATATTTGTTTAGGAAGGGACTGACTCAGGAGTGGGACTTTCGGACAGGGTTTGGGGAGCGGTGATTGCCTTTGGCATTGCGACTAATATCGTTGCTTGTATAATGGCAGTATACATTCAAAAATATGAGCTAATGATAAATCATCTTACAAATATTTTATTTTTAATAATTATCTCTTTAACGTTTATAAAGATGAAAATTAACAGATGGGTGGCTTTAGGATTTACATTAGTTGTAATAGAGAAAGGTATTAAAGCGGGCTATGACTTCTACACACATAATTATTATAGTGTCAGTTGGAGTTTAGCTATCATTGTCTATTGCAT
>NZ_JBEUTW010000663.1:0-1631 GCF_040492675.1 Bacillus sp. AP50 | reverse complement strand
CTCCATACTATATTCACTATATAAATATGGTAACTTCATATGTTTTACAAATTCATTCCCAGAAATAGAATCCCCATTAATAATAAGAAGAGCTTCATCTGTCTCTCTATTTTGTATTTCTTTCATTGCAGTTTGTAAAAGGATAGTTCCGAAACGTTGTTTTCTAAAATGAGGATGTACAAAGCCTATTAGTTCAAGCTTTGTTGGTCTTTCGAAATCATACATATTTAAAGCGCCAATTAATTGAGTACCGTTATAAAGAAGAAAATCGTTTATATAATCTTCATTTCGATTTTTTAAAAAGTTGATATGTAAATCTGAAGAGTAATCAAGATTGTCTTGTTGCCCACAAATATAAGCCAAATCCTTCATTTGCTGTATTTCACTTTCTGTTACAGAACGCTTTTTCTGAATATCCATTGTATATTCCCTCTCATTCGTATTTAAAAATAGGATGGGTGACTTAACCATTTTTTTAATTCCACATTACCTTGCACAGATAACAGTCGGTATAAATAACGATAAGGCTGTCTATATTCTTCTAAGTGAGGAATAGACATAATTGTTTCGTAACCACTTTTAAAGGCATGTGCTTCTTTTTCGGTAAGTACATATTCTAGTCCGATAAAATCAAGTTCTCGCGGAGCAACAGCGTAAGCTTCACTATCTACTAAACCCGTAATAGTTGTACCGTCAGATAAAAATTGAGTAGGATCCATATCAATTAAGACGAGTGTAGATTCCTTTGGTACGGACAGGGAAGAAAGTTGTGATTCAAAGGTAGGGAATGCATTTTTTATGCTTTCATCATCGGAATAAAACATATTCACAAGCTCTTTACTCACGTTTAAAATATGTGATTGGAATTCATCTAGTGGAACTTGGAACGTGCCTGACGGATTTCCTATGAAATCGGCTTTAAATTTATGTATTTCTGCAAGTCCTTTTCCTAGGCTGAATAAAATAGAATCTGGTTGCTCGATAAAAGATTGAACTGTGTTACCTACTAACTTTTCGACCACCACAAATTCACGGCTATTTAAAACATGTTTTTCTAATATTGTTAGGATAGGAAGATTCGTATGTTCTTGCAGCAATGTATGTACAGTTTCTAAATGATGGACGTTCCTTGGATCAATTCCAAATAGATTTTTACATCCCCACCAAAAATCATTATTTGGTTCTTCATTCATTTTAGAAGCACGAACGATAACTTCTGTATCTTCTGTTTGAACGAGAAAAACATCACTTGCATGATCTTCATAACCTGGGTGCAAGGCTTGAACGGATAGAATAGGTGAATTGAATAGTTGTTGTAACATGAAAAGACTCCTTTTTCTGTAAATTCCATAAATTCATTATATAACAGATGATGTGTTATGAGGATAAAGATAAAAAGATAGACAGCATACTTACATTTATAGTGAGAACTCATTAAAAATATTATATTTCTCTATTTTTGTATGAATTGTCTAAAAATAATGGTGGTAATACTTGAATGTAAGGCTCGTATCTTTAAATCTATGAAGAGTAAAAGTAAAATTAAGCATTCATTTATAAGATTGTGAATCACAATAATGTAGACTATAGAAAATATTTCTCAATAATAAAATGAAGAGAAAAGCATGAAG
>NZ_JBEUTW010000662.1:0-5724 GCF_040492675.1 Bacillus sp. AP50 | reverse complement strand
ATATAATATTTTGTATTTAAGTTAAATATTGTATGTTACATTTTATGTAGTAAGCATTTTAAAAGGAGCTGACAACATAATGAATGGAAAAAGAAAAATTTTCACATGTATTTCTATTGTAGGAATCGGACTAGCTAGTTTTTCTAATTCTAGTTTCGCAGCAAGTGTAACGGACAATTCAGTACAAAATTCTATTCCCGTAGTTAATCAACAAGTAGCTGCTGCAAAGGAAATGAAACCATTTCCCCAGCAAGTTAATTATGCAGGTGTTATAAAACCGAATCATGTTACACAGGAAAGTTTAAATGCTTCTGTAAGAAGTTACTACGATAATTGGAAAAAGAAATATTTGAAAAATGATTTATCTTCTTTACCTGGTGGTTATTACGTAAAAGGAGAGATTACAGGTGATGCAGATGGGTTTAAGCCACTCGGAACTTCAGAAGGTCAAGGGTATGGGATGATAATTACAGTATTAATGGCTGGTTATGATTCGAATGCTCAAAAAATCTATGACGGTTTATTTAAAACAGCAAGAACTTTTAAAAGTTCTCAAAATCCTAATTTAATGGGATGGGTTGTCGCAGATAGTAAAAAAGCACAAGGTCATTTTGATTCTGCTACTGATGGAGATTTAGATATGGCGTATTCTCTTCTTCTTGCTCATAAGCAGTGGGGATCTAATGGAACAGTTAATTATTTGAAAGAAGCACAAGACATGATTACAAAAGGTATTAAAGCTAGTAATGTTACAAATAATAACCGACTAAATTTAGGAGATTGGGATTCTAAAAGTTCACTTGATACGAGACCATCTGATTGGATGATGTCACACCTTAGAGCATTTTATGAATTTACAGGTGATAAAACTTGGCTTACTGTTATTAATAATTTGTACGGTGTTTATACGCAATTTAGTAATAAATACTCTCCAAATACAGGACTTATTTCAGATTTCGTTGTAAAAAACCCACCTCAACCCGCACCTAAAGACTTCTTAGATGAGTCAGAATATACAAATGCATATTATTACAATGCTAGTCGGGTACCATTGAGAATTGTAATGGACTATGCGATGTACGGCGAGAAAAGAAGTAAAGTCATTTCTGATAAAGTTTCTTCGTGGATTCAAAATAAAACGAATGGAAATCCTTCTAAAATTGTGGATGGTTATCAATTAAATGGATCTAATATTGGTAGTTATTCAACTGCTGTATTTGTTTCACCGTTTATTGCTGCAAGTATAACAAGTAGCAATAATCAAAAGTGGGTAAATAGCGGTTGGGATTGGATGAAGAATAAGAGAGAAAGTTATTTTAGTGATAGTTATAATTTATTAACTATGTTATTTATTACAGGAAATTGGTGGAAACCTGTACCTGATGATACAAAAATACAAAATCAAATAAATGATGCAATTTATGAAGGATACGATAATTAATTAAATTTGAGAATGGTTACTCAAGAAAGGAATTAGCATACGCTAGTTCCTTTTTAATATTTTGTAAAACATTATCCATTCTAAAATTTGCATAGATATACTTGCTTTTTTCATATACATAGTTACTAATGACTCAATTTTTTCGTGAGAGGAGCGTATTTCTTGGAAAAAGTATTATTTTTCGGAGACCCAGGTATTGATGACTCATTTGCCATTATGTATGGCTTACTGCATCCCGAAATTGAAATTGTCGGTATTGTAACTGGATACGGAAATGTTGAGCATATACATGCTGCACATAATGCAGCGTATATTTTGCAGTTAGCAAATAGACAAGACATTCCTGTCATTAGTGGTGCAACAAAACCACTTACAGAAGAAATTACTACGTACTATCCTGAAATTCACGGAGCAGAAGGATTAGGGCCTATCCATGTTCCAGAAAATGTATTATCTATTCCAATATATAATTTCGGCAGTATTGCTGCGATTCTTATAAAGTACGGAAAAGATTTGACAATTGTTGATGTAGGAAGATCTACCTCGTTAGCAATTGCTTTTAATTTATGGAATGATTTAATGCTAAATGTAAAAGGAATCTATTTCATGGGTGGTGTTTTTTTAGAAGTAGGAAACGTTACGCCGTTAGCAGAGGCAAATGTGTATGGAGATCCTATAGCAAGTAAAATTGTTTTCCATCAAGCAAAGAATTTATTAATATTCCCTTTAAATGTAACAAACAAAGCTGTGTTAACACCAAATGTGTTTGACTATATTCAAGCTAATTCAAAGAATCCATTCCATACGATAATGAAACCAATGTATGATTACTATTTTTCTGCATACCAAAAACTTAATCCATCTATCGAAGGGCCATTGCTTCATGATGTGGTTGCTATAAGTGGATTAGTTAACCAAAGTTTTTTTGAATTTGCGCATCGTACAGTGAATGTAGATACATACGGAGATACGAAAGGACAAACATTTGCTGATTTTCGCCCTAACTCTAAATCTGAAGGAGCCCGTATAGCTTTAGAAATAGATGCAGAAAAATTCATTCAAGATTTTATAAAAATTATGTTATAAGTCGTTGTCGAAAAAGGGAATTATTTCGCTACGTTGAATATAAACATACATCCTCTATATAAGGGAGCTTACAATATTGAATATCCAGTTAAAGGTTGTTACGAGAGAAAATTGGGAAGAAGCATTAAAACTACAAGTTAAAGAAAATCAGTTGAAATTTGTTCCATCCGTAGCAGTTTCGCTTGCTAAAGTATATATAAAACCAGATGGTGACAATGTAGAGTACATACCACTCGCTATATACGATGGTGACCTTATGGTTGGTTTTGTTATGCATGCTGTTGTAAGAGAGACATCAGATATGTATTGGATTAACGGATTTATTATTGATCAATCGCAGCAAGGTAATGGTTATGGAAAAGCAGCATTACAAGAAAGTATTAATATAATAAAAAATACTTTTAAATCGTGTAAAGAAATTAGATTAACAGTACATAAAGATAATATCTCTGCAAAGAAACTATATGAACGATATGGTTTCATATCATTAGGACAGGAGTATGATGGTGAGCAAGTATATCGTTTATTTGTTTAACTATTATGAAGTAAAGGTGTGAAATGAAATATGCAATTTACTGAATTGAAAATTGAAGTATTCATTCCTGAAGAATATATTGAAACATTAAGGGATGAATTAAATAAAATTGGAGCATGTAAAACGGGCGAATATGACCATTGTCTTTCCTATAGTTCAGTGAAAGGATATTGGAGACCTTTAGACGAGGCATCTCCTTTTAATGGAGAAATTGGTCGAATATGCGAAGGGCAAGAATGTAAAGTTGAAATAAAGTGTAAACGAGAACTTGTAAAAGATGCTCTTGAAGTTATTAATGATATGCATCCGTATGAAACACCTATGATTTATATTATACCAATACTAAATGACTATTTTGAGCAACTATACATCGAATAACTAGGAGGAATATCAATTGAAAAGTAAATTCCATCATATTGTACGAGCAGTCATGATAAAAGATGAAAAATTATTAGTTGCTGAATATATTGGCCATCATTATTTTTTACCTGGTGGCCATGTTGAAATTGGAGAATCAGTAGAGAATGCATTAATAAGAGAGTTAAGAGAAGAACTTGGAGTAAACTGTAGTATACAACAATTTTTAGGAGTCATAGAAAATCAATGGCAAGATAAAGAAGTGCTCCATCATGAAATTAATCACATTTTTGAAGTAGAGTCACAAGATTTACATACGGACTTAACACCGAAATCGAGCGAGTCTCATTTAGCATTTCACTGGATAGATTATAATAAAGAAGCCTTAAATCATTATGAAATCATGCCAATGCCTTTAGTGAAGGAATTACTAGAAAGAAAGTTAAGCGATGAACTACTAAATTGTTGGATTAGTAATTTTTAAATCACTTTATTTATAGTAAATACGTCCATCGAATAAATATAAAGAAAATAGGCTGGAAAACAAGGTACATCACCTAGTGTAAGTTCATATTTTGTTGATGTACGCATTTAGTCTATAGTCTTGTTTCTATTTTGTTTACAAAAATATATAAACTTTAACGTTTGGGCGAAATTTATATTTATAAATGGAGGGGTTCGTAATGAATCAGTTTCAACATGAATTACAAACATTAAACCTTAATGATTATCAAACTGGTAATGTTGTGTATTGGGATCAACAACAAAGTCAATATCCATATTATTACATCCAAGGCGATGCACGTCGTTGTGGCGGATGCGGAGGTTGTGGCGGACGCTGTGGCGGTTGCGGCGGCGGCAGATGTGGTGGTTGCGTAGGTTGTGCCGGATGTTTTGGTTGCTTTAATTGCTGGAACTGGTGGATTATTTAAATATAGTACATCATTAATATTTTATATGAAAGAAAGGTGTAAATACTGTTTATACTTTTCTTTCATGCTGTAATTTTGATGTGTATTAAGGGGGATTTATTTGTATACATATGATAAGTTGATTTCTTGGGTAGAGAATATAAAAGAAAAAAATCATAGTTCTGCTACAGCAATTTGTATTATAAAAAATAATAAAGTCGTATTAGAGCATTATAGCGGTTATCACTCAAATACATCGACTAATAAAAAAGTAACCGCATCTTCGCAGTTCAACGTTGCTTCTGCTAGAAAAAGTTATTTAGGATTAATGATAGCGTATGCGCTTTACGAGGGGAAAATAAACTCTATTGATGATGAAGCGATAAAATATTTTAAAGACTTTAATCCTGCATTGCTTGGTAAAACAACGATAAGACATTTAGTAACACATTCGCACGGATTAGAAGAAATGAATGACGGGACAATTTTTCGTGAATTTGAACCGGGACAAGCATGGGCATATAGAGATATTAATGTAAGAATGATGACACGTCTTATTTATCAGCTATATAACAAAAGTTTTCCTGAATTGTTAAAGGAGCGTGTTTTTAAGCCTGCTAATTTTCAAGAAACAGGTTGGAGAGTTCAGCGAGATGAAAATTTAGTTGACGTTGTTAATAATCCAAATGAAGACGCGACTAGTGAAATTGGTACGGTAGATGACGGTACTGAAAAAAATCTGTTTGTCTCAGCTAGAGAATTTGCTTATTGGGGCAATCTTCATTTAAATCAAGGTGTGATAAACGGTAAGCAAATTGTTCCAAAAGAAGTTATAAAAATCGCTACGAGTTTGCAGAGTCCAACATATGTAAATAAAGAGCTACCACAAAATGGCTTGTTTTGGTTCGTTCAAAATGAACCTGCACAATTAAGCGAACTTGGTGAACGTGTTCCAAAAGGGTCATATCAAATATTAGGGATTACTGGACCGACTATTTTAGTAATACCTGAATATAATGTAGTTGTTGCAAAAATGTATAACAAAAGATATAACTACGGCGGTGATAATTACTTATATTATTTACGTGAATTTAGTAATTTAGTCGCTGATACATTTAGTAACGGTAATAGGGCATAATTACTCCTATAACAAAAAGGAGTGATTGTAAGTGAAAGATAAAGTGAACAAAAATAAAAAACAAAATATAAAAGATGTAAATACAGAGCAAAATGCAATTTATAGCGATCCTAAAGATGCAGCTAATATGCAAACTGTACCGCAGCCGAAGGATTTTGATGAAATCGAATATTAATTTTTCATCCGACTATATGATGAATGAAAAATACGTCTTAAGTCTCATCACATATAAGAAATTATTTGATAACATATATAC
>NZ_JBEUTW010000661.1:0-1584 GCF_040492675.1 Bacillus sp. AP50 | reverse complement strand
AGACAGACAATAAGATATCTTGCAATATATTTCTCTTTGTGAAAAGATAAGATCCTACTATCCGATCTTATCTTTTTTATTTATTAATTTATAATAGGGATACCACCACATGACCATTTTCATGATTAGTTCGTTTTACTTTCAATACTGTCAGTTGCTTTTTTAAAAAGTTTCATTGCCTGTTCTGCTTTGTTATTTGCTTGTTCAAACTTGCTATTATTTTGTTCTTCTAATGCTTCTGAAAGTAGTCGCAGAGCATCCCAGTAATTATCCATTGCCTGTTTTATCTTTTCCTGTTCAACTTCTAACTCTTTAGGTGCCTCAAGGTATTTCATGTCTCTTACGTGTGTTTTTGCTATATCCAAACTCAGTTGGATTTCACTTTTCTTTGACTCATAATCCTTTACATCTGAATGCCCTATATCTTGTATCAGTCTGATAACTTCATCCATCTTATTTGTATTTCCTACGATGGCTGCTTTGTATTTATCAACTTCTGAACCACTAACTTTTTCATTTAAATCATCCTCACGATGACCCTCTTTCGCATGTTTCTGGTTCTCTTCCTTTACCTCTTGCTCTACATCAGGGTATTTTTCGTTTATCCCATTAAATACTGTCTCCCATTTAGAAACACCATCATCTATCCCAAACATACCGTTTTGTATGATTTCTTTTGCTTTATCCTTATCATATTCACCATCATACTTACGGTCATCATACTGTCTAACTGCATCTTCTACTTTTATTAGGTGTTTTCTAATCTCTTCTACCCCTTCTTGTATTAAGAATTGGTAATCTTCATACTTTTTAGGTGGCTTGATTTTTTCAAAACGGTTTATATCCAAACTAATGTGACTAATTAAGGAATCTATCTCACCTATGTAGACACCCTCTTCTGTAAATAATTTATCAGTTTTCTTTTCTAGTTTTTTTAAATGATACTGGAATTCTAAGTGTAGTTCAGTCAAACGATAAGGGTAATCTTTTTCAGATACCTTTACCTTCTTTTCACCTTCCGTGTCTGATACATTTGATTTACTTTCTTTACTACTTGATTCGTCTTCCTTACTTCCCTGTTCATACTCAATTCTAGACAATACGTTTCTTAGTTGGTTTTCAATGTGTTCATCACTATAGTGCAATTTCTTTAGGTCAGATACCATTTTATCTGCATCATAATACTTATCTACTTTTCTATACTCTGACTGTGTAAGTCCATATGTATTTAATGTACAACCTACTAGCATGAAACTAACACTTAACCCTGCTAATGCAATACCTTTGAAGGATCTATTCATATTCATTTACCCCTTTATATTTTCGTATTCTTTCTCCATCCATAGACAGTCCATTATGAAAGTTTTCATTATAAGTATTGTTTGCTATTATTGTTTTACTTTCCTCACTATCTGTTTCAGCCCTAATTCTACTCATTTACCGTTTCAGTATTAGGCTTCAATTTGGATTAGCATTGCAAAAAAGGACATACCTATTCTTATAATCTTTGGCTATATATATCCTTTTATTATTTTATAGTGAAATAAATAATGAATCAAAGTAATTTTGTGAAAATTATACAAA
>NZ_JBEUTW010000660.1:0-2351 GCF_040492675.1 Bacillus sp. AP50 | reverse complement strand
AATCAAAATAATGCTTTAAATAGAGGGATGTTGTTTCTTTAATTTGCTTGATTTCAAAATCAGTAAATTCGTACTCTATGGGATCTAAAAAAATATTTTCCAACTCGTATTTATAAATTTTTTTCGAATAAGAGGGATATAAGTTATCTTGAAAACACTTAATTTCTTTAGAAATAGTAGTAAAGGTTTTTTTCTTAATTTTTACTACTATTTCCTTTGGGGATAATCCTTTTATCTTTTTTAAATACACAAAACCCCTCCTAATATTAGTATTTTTCACTTATTCCATTTTAAGATATCTACTTGGATCTGTACCTAAAACTCTCGCAGGTACTCCTCCTACCACACTATTATCAGGTACATCCTTAATAACAACCGCATTAGCACCTATTACTACATTATTTCCTATTTTAAAATCTCCTAATAATCTTGCACCAGGGCCAATATAAACATTATCCCCTATTACGGGTGGACCACCATGTCCAGCTCTGCCTCCTATGGTACATCCTTGACCGATAACGCATTTTTTTCCTATTTTACAATTTTTATGCAAAACAACTCCTATGCCACCATAACCAAATGAGCTATTTTCACCTATTTGAGCAGTATGAGGTATATTTGAATTATGCACTAAATTATTTATTTTTGTAATGATTTTTGCTATCCTAAAATTTCGTTTTAAATATTGCTTTCTAGCGATTGAATATAATCTATAGGCATCTAACATGCTTTTCATCCCCTTAACAACCATTTATATAAAAAAGTATTAAACTACATAACCAATACTTTATCTAACAATAAGAAAACTAGTAGTTTATGCACATTTTTTTAAAACTCTAAATACCATAGAATACTGTAATACTAAAATAATCAGACCATTAAACACTTGCGCCCATGCCACTCCAACAACCGAGAAATTTTGAATAGCTAGATAGCTGCTAAATAAAGCTATAGGTGTTGAGATAATTGTTACATAAAAATTTTCTCTCATCTTTCCTAAAGAAACTAACATTGCAGCTGTGATTGCATACGAAGAATACAAAACATACTTAATCATTAATATTCCAGTATACTTTGCTGTGTTTATATAAGACTCCCCATAAAAAATGGGAACAAATATCATTGAGGCAATGTAAACAGCTACTCCAACAACAATACTTATTATTATAGTCTTTTTTTGGATATCAAAAGTCATTGCCTTTAATGCCCTGATATCTTTATTTTTCTCTGCTAAATATGGTGTATAAATACTTTGTAAAGTAGCTGTAACCTGAGTTGCTCCTAGTAAAAATATAGTCGCTATGGCATAATAACCCATTTCAACTCGATCCGTAGTAAAACTATCCATAATAATAATATCTGCATAATTTCCTATATTATTGGTGAAATTCGCTAAAAAACTAAAAAACGCAATACTCCAAAATGCATATGGTACTTTAGAAGGTATTTTATGTAATATTTTTATTGAATTTATCTCTTTAAACAAAGGTAATAATCCTAATAATAATCCTAATACTGTAGCAATGATAAATCCTTTAATGCCAAACAACCATGTTCCAATAATAATAAATACAGCATTCTGTATTTTTATTATTGATTGTATAACGGCCATCCGATTTACTTTTTTTAAAGCTAGTAAATAGCTCATTAAAATATTTGTCATTGCTAGCATTGGAATGCATAAGGTATACAATCCCCACTGAGATATAGAATACTTCGGGACAAAAAACAAAAACAAATTAAATAACAATACTGCAATCACACAAAAAATTATACTTTTCCGAATCGCATATGAGAGGAGATAATTTTTTTCGCTGTCCTCCCTAGGTTCCGAACAATATTTCAATATTGCCGTATCGAGTCCAAAAGTACCTATTAGAACAGCTAATATTAAATAAGTCTGCAAGCTTTTTATCTGTGCCATACTTTCAGGAGAAATAAACTTTGCAACTAAAATAACACTTCCAAACCCAACAAACTGTACTAAAAATTTTGTTAATAATAAACTAAAAAAACCTTTTTTTCTTAGTTGGATTATATTATTATGGATTTTCCCTTTCAGCTTTGCTAATGGCTGCATCATAATGATTTCTCCTTAAAATCCATATCTTCAATACACCTTTCAATATTACATACCAAATCATTTATATTTCGATTTTCAAACAATATCGTACCCTCTGGTCGATTGCAAACATTACTTGCAATAGCTCTACAATTAAAGTAAATTGCTTCTTCAATACTTATACCGTAAGCATCACTATAAGTTGGTCGAATCATTATATCTGATTTTTTAAATAGGGGCCATAATTCTTTTTGTCCTGTAAGAAATAATATATTTCCCTCTATTTTAT
>NZ_JBEUTW010000659.1:0-1085 GCF_040492675.1 Bacillus sp. AP50 | reverse complement strand
AAATAGAATTATTTTACTAAAAAACAAAGGGTGGATATTTATATGGGAATCTATGAAATTCATGCAAAAATCCTTTTATTTTTACATGAAAATTACTTTAAATTGGTATCAAGCGATTTTAATCGGAATGAAAGTTTCGATAAAAAAGAATTTGAAAGTGGTATGCAATTAAATGATTATTATAAAAGTAGAATTACCTACAAAGAAAAATTTATTGGTGGCGGTTTAAAAAAGGTTAGACCATCTTTTAAGGTGTATGAGTCTACAAAGTATGGAACTTTTGGTATTGAGTACAGAAGCTACTCCGGGCTGGTAGGATTTAAAGCCAAAAAGAAAATTGAAAAAAAGATTGAAGATGGGATGTCTGCTGAGAGACTAAAGCAAGGTTGGGGAACTGGGGAATTTTGGAACGGAAGAAATGGAATGTTCGATTTTTATTTAGATACAGGAAATAGGTACGAGGTCTTGTATAATGGTGGGGATGCAACTCACTTTAATTTATTTGATGACTTGAAAAGACACGCAACATTTGAAGATTGTCTTAAAGTTTGGCATGGTGAAGATTTTTATTCTGGAGAGAAAGATAAAGAAAAGTTAGAGGCACTTATAACATTATTTTTGTTAATGTTTGAACAAGAAGTAAACTATGGCGAGTTAGATTTTCAACAATATACTAATTTTAGTATTAGTGAGGGTTTTAGACCAAGAGATATGATTATGGGATTTTTGAATATGATGTACAATGGCAAAGATGATTTTGATTCTTATCCATTCTGGACTGAAAAAGATGGAATAAAGTTCTCGACACACTTTGGATTTGATAAAGAAAGGGAGGGTTATGCTAATTTAGAAAGTCGGTACAAAAAATATTTCGAGGAATATAGAAATATTTATCCGGACGTGAAATCTTTATTTAGCAATGAGGACATAAAAAATTCCTTTATAGCTGCAGCTAATGCAGCTGGACAAAACCCTGAACTGGATAAACTTGTTATAAATAATTAACATTCTCTACTTTGGTGAATTACCAAATAAAAAAATGAATGAAAGATACTACAAGTAGATGTGGTATCTTTCATTCGACT
>NZ_JBEUTW010000658.1:0-2340 GCF_040492675.1 Bacillus sp. AP50 | reverse complement strand
AGTAGGTTGCATCGAAATTCCTTCTACCATACAAAATAAAAAGGACTTATTAATAAAAATAACCCCTATTATAATTAATATGTAGCTACATATGTTCCTCCAATATTTTAGAATAAACAGCTTCATATATACCTCATTTCTAATCTATCCCCAGATAAAAACGCCTCTAGTTTACAGGAATGCTAGAGACGTTTCGTACATTTTAATTCTCTTTAGAGGCATCTGTTTTTGGCGCTTCACCAGTTAACCGCTTATTTTTCAAATCAAAATAAGCATCTAAAACTTCTTTTCCAATATCGGAGTTAATGCCCGATTTATCATTTTCAACCCACGGTACTACAACAGAAAATGCTACTTCTGGATCATCATATGGCGCATATCCAGCTAATGTTAAGTTATAACATTCTCTACGATCGCCTTTCGCATTTCGCCCAATTGCATTTTCTCCACCATATACAGTTTGTGCGGTCCCTGTTTTACCAGCTGGTTTATATGGTGCTTTTTGGAACGCTCTTACTCCTGTTCCATCTCCTTCTTGAAATACTTTTCTAAATCCTTCTTTTACTTGATTAATATATTCTTGTTTCATATCGATTCTATTTAAAACAACGGGTTCTATTGATTGTACTACTTTACCAACCTCATCTTTTTGAACGGTTTGTTCTCTAATCTCTTGAACAATTTGTGGTTTCATTCGATATCCTCCATTTGCGATAGTCGAAATATATTGTGCAAGCTGAAGTGGTGTATACGTATCATATTGCCCAATAGAATAATCTAATAAGAAACCAGGCTGATTATCTTTTTTTCCAATTTGCCCTGCAGTTTCATTTGGTAAATCAATACCAGTTTGTACACCTAGTCCAAATTGCCTGAAATAATACCTCATTTTATCAAAATATTCTTGTTTAATATCTAGTGAACTATTTTTTACATAATCCACGCCAGCAATTTTTAATGCTATATTAAACATATAAACGTTTGAAGAAACTTGTAACGCTCTTAGATCGTCTATATCACCAAAATTTTTCCAAGACTTCTTTTCCTTAGTTCCTTTAAACTTCATAGGTGCATCATAAAAATGTGTTCCAGGAGTTATTGCATTTGTTTCAAACCCTGTTAACACTGTCGCACCTTTAACCGTTGATCCAAGCTCATATGAACTTGTCAGCGTGCCTAAAGCATAATCTTCTACTTCCATTTTCCCGTCTTTTTCTACAAGCCTTTTCCCAGCCATTGATAATACTTGGCCATTTTTAGGATTCATCATCACTACGAAAGCACGGTCTAACATTGATTCTGATCCTTTATATTGTTTTAATATTTTTTCTATGCTCTCCTCTACTTTTTTTTGCAATTCCATATCTATTGTTAAAGTTAAATTTTTACCGCTTTTTCCTTCCGAAACCGTTTCCGTTCTAATAGTATTTCCTTGTTTATCAGCAATGCTTCTTACTTCTTTTTTTGTACCATGAAGTACATCTTCGTATTGCTGTTCGATATAACTTTTTCCGACCCTATCATTTCGGCTATAATCACGCACTAAATAATAATCTAATCGTTCACGTGGCAATCCTTCATCAGCATTTGAAACGTTACCAAGGACAGAACGGAATAATCCATCATTTACATAGATTCTCTCCCAATCAACTGATGCGTCTACTCCTGGAAGGTTCGCTAAATTTTCACTAATCACCGCATATTCCTGTTCACTAACGTCCTTTTTAATAATTTGAGGTGCCATTTGAAAACCTGAGGTCATTTTACTTTTAATAGCTAACACTTCTATATCTTTAGCCGTTAGTTCTTGAAGATTTTTATCTGTAACGCGTTTCCTTTTTAAATCTTCTATTTTTTTGTCTAGCTCTTTTCCGGTAATATCCTTATCTCGGAACTTATCTATTTCTTTTTTTGATACTAAGTCTTGAGCCAGTTCTGGATTCAATTGCATCCAAAAGTCTTTCTTATCAGTCTCAGTTAACTTATCTATATCTTCTTGTGGCATTTCAATAATATCTGCAAGTTGTCTTGCTGATTTTAATATTTCTTCTTGTTTTACACCTTTCACCTTTGTATATGTAATCGTACGTAAAGACTTATTATCAACTACTGGATTTCCTTCACGATCAAATATTTTCCCACGTGGTACAGAAAGGCCCACGGTTGCATTTTCTCTCTTCTCTAATTCATTTTTATATGTTTCTCCATCAAAAATTTGCACTTTCCCTAACTGAATAATAATGCCAGAGAATAATAAAAATACACAAAGGAATAAAATATTTAACCGGAGAGGTACTACTCTACCACTTTTCTTCTCTTGCTTTTTCACCTTGTTGTTTT
>NZ_JBEUTW010000657.1:0-2812 GCF_040492675.1 Bacillus sp. AP50 | reverse complement strand
GACGTAAATTGATTACGAATGTATACTCACTTACATAAAGTAACTAAGTTGTTTTATGTAACTGAAACTCTTTTCTTTAAATGGCCAAAGTTGTAATGATACATATTGCATATAAGCTGAGAGAAAAAAGAATAGCATCTGTAAAAACACTTACGTTGTGTAAGTTAAACAATAAAAAATATAACAATGGAAGAGAATTTTAGAGATTCTCTATACTAGGAGGTACCTAATGGTTACAACAGATACAATTCATATGTTAGAAGATAAAATTCAATTTATACATCAAGATGGAAAGGATATTTATTTAGTAGGTCCTATCAAATTGCCAATTAATTTATATGGGGAGACTAAAGTTTTTCAATGGTATTCTTGGTTACAATGTAGTGAGGTTACAAATAGTGTAGAAGGAATTATCGAAAAACTCTCATCTATTAATTTAGCTGATATGCAGCAATCTAGTGTACTTGTATATGGTGATTTTGAGAATTCTGAAGATGCCCTAATTCGTATGCATAGTATTTGTCACACCGGTGATATCTTTGGTAGTAAACGTTGTGACTGTGGATTCCAATTAAAGCAGTCTTTACAAATGATTACAGAACATGGTTCAGGTGCTTTATTTTACTTAGCGAATCATGAAGGAAGAGGAATTGGCTTGTTTAGTAAAGCTATGACGTACCTCTTGCAAGAAAATGGGTTAGATACAGTAGAAGCTAATCTGAACCTAGGTTTTGAAGATGATGTTCGAAACTATGATGATACAATTGAAGTATTAAAAGCGCTACGCTCAAAACCTGTAAAACTTATTACAAATAATCCGAAAAAATTAGAAGCGTTACAAAAAGCTGGATTAAATGTTACGAGTCGTGAACCGTTATGGGGTGATGTCTCAGAGTTTAATGAGAAATATTTGCAAACGAAGATTCAGCGTTCTGGACATTTTGAAGGGGGACACTTACATGCTTGAGCATGAATTGTATATGAAGCTAGCACTAGAAAATGCCAAGGCTATGAAGGGACAAACGACTCCAAATCCATTGGTTGGATCTGTAATTGTAAATGATAATCGAATTGTAGGGGTCGGAGCACATATGAAGGCCGGAGAACCACATGCCGAAATACATGCGATACGTATGGCTGGAGAACAGGCACGTGGTGGTACAATTTATGTAACTCTTGAACCTTGTTCTCATCATGGTAGAACAGGGCCTTGTGCTGAAGCAATTGTACAAGCAGGAATTAAGAAGGTAGTAGTTGCTACACTTGATCCAAACCCGCTTGTTTCTGGACGTGGAATTAAAATTCTACAAGATGCAGGTATTGAAGTACTTGTAGGAGTGTGTGAAGAAGAATCTAAAAAAATGAATGAAGTCTTTAATAAATATATTTTGACAAAGCGCCCATTTGTAACGATTAAATCAGGAATTACATTAGATGGGAAAATCGCTACGTCTTTATCGGATAGTAAGTGGATTACATCTACAGAAGCAAGACAAGAAGTACACCAAATACGAAACGAAAATGCGGCTATTTTAGTAGGAGCGAATACTGTTCAAAAGGATAATCCATCATTGACAACGCGTATTCCAAATGGCCGAAATCCAATTCGAGTAATATTGGACTCGACATTACGCATACCGATGGAAGCTAACGTTGTTACAGATAGAGAAGCTCCTACCTGGATATTTACAACAAGTAATCATGCAGAGGAAAAAAAGAAAGCATTAGAAAATGCAGGAGTTAAAGTATTTGTTACTAGCGGAGAAAAGCATATAAACTTACATGAAATGCTTGATGTTTTAGGACAAAAAGGAGTTTCCTCCCTGCTTATTGAAGGTGGTGGAGAAGTAAATGCTTCGTTTATTGAAAATAAACTAATGGATAAAATTATTTTATATTTCGCACCTAAAATTATTGGAGGTAGATTGGCGCCTAGTTTTGTAGAGGGGACTGGTATTACTAAAATGAAAGATGCAATTGAATTTAAGGATATATCATTTACCCAGATTGGAAAAGATTATAGATTTATTGGCTATCCAGCATATCGGAAAGATGAGCAATAAGGGGAATAAAAACTACTTATATGTTCCGATAAATGGATTGCAGAAAGGAGCGATGAAGAGTGAAGTTTGGATTTGATATCGATGATACACTAATTGATTTAAGGCAGCATGCTTTTCATTTATATAATAAGAAATTAAACAAAAAAGTAGGGTTGGATGTATTCCATTCTTTAAAAACAATTGAAATTCATGAAGCATTTGGCATGACTTCCGAGGAAGGCGGTCATATGTGGAATAGTTTGCTGGATGAGATTTATTATACTTCTTGTTCACCGTTTCCGTATGCTGTAGAGACATTGCAAGAATTAGAAAGACAGGGACATGAAATTTACTATATAACGGCGCGACCTAAAGAGCATGGAGAGCAAACAAAAAAATGGTTAATAGAAAAAGGATTTCCGGTACATGAAGATCGCTTTTTCTATGGAATGAAGGATGAAGAAAAAATACACTTTATACAAGAAATAAAATTAAACTATTTCTTTGATGATAAGCCGGCTGTTTTAGAAACGTTAATAGGAAAACCGATAAATGTATATGCAAAAACTACTTCTTACAATCAATATCTCAATATCCCGCGTATTACAAATTGGATGGAGTTAGGAGATATTATAAAGAAAGATATGTGAGGATTTAAATGGAAAATCAAATAGAGCCAAGAGCATATTGAGTATTACAATTTTAGAGGAAAGACATACGTATTATGTCTTTCCTTATTTTTTAATATTATCGTTTTTATTAGTGTGATG
>NZ_JBEUTW010000656.1:0-1244 GCF_040492675.1 Bacillus sp. AP50 | reverse complement strand
TTATAAAACAAATCAATAGTGAGTTATATGTAGGGAAATGTCCGCTCATTTCAAATTAAGAGCTGAAATTTATAATAGATGGAATATATTATATGGGTACACGTTGAGTTTAATATAAGCAGTTGGAGGGCAATTTTATATGATTCAATATAAAAGGTGTAGTGAAGTAAATATTGATTTAGTATATGAAGCTTTTAAAGATGGATTTTCAGATTACATTATTAAGATGGAGGTTTCAAAAGAGGATTTTATACAACGTTTTTTGGGACCAGAAGGTAATTTGCTAGAACATTCTTTTCTTGCTTTAGAAGAAGGCAAATCTGTTGGCGTAATACTAGGTGGCATAAAGGATTATGAAAGTATAAAGACTATGCGCTGCGGAACATTAGCGGTTCATCCTAATTACCGCGGTATTGGTGTGAGTCAAAAATTATTTGAACTGCATAAAGAAGAGGCGATTCAACATGGATGTAAGCAACTTTTTCTCGAAGTCATTGTAGGAAACGACCGAGCGATTCATTTTTATAATAAGTTGGGCTATGAAAAAGTGTACGATCTTTCTTATTATAATTTAAATGATTTGACTAAAATAAAGAATAAAGTTTGTAAGGATATTGAAGTAAAACAATTAGAATTTCCAACTTTTAAAGATGAAATTCAGAAATGGTTAAACTTCCATATAAATTGGCAAAATGATATTGATTATATCAAAAAAACAAATAATGTATTTTATGGTGCATATGTTGATAATGACTTAAAAGGCTCTCTATGCGTAACTGAACAAGGTAAAATTAGTTTTATTTTCGTAGACAAAGGTTATAGAAATATTGGTGTTGGGATGAAATTATTACAAGTAGCAAGAGAAGAATTAAATTTATCAAGTTTATCAATTGGGTTTCCTAACAATAATTTATTAGAGGGTTTTTTTAAGAAATGTGGATTTGAAAAGAATTCTTTAGCGCAATATGAAATGTATTTATTACTCTAAGAGCGGAAAGATTTATTCTTTTCGTTTTTTATTTTGCTGTTATGTTGGTAAATGCTCCGCAATTATAATTTATAATGAGAGGGATTTTGTTTATCCTTAAGTTATTTTTTTAATTGTCAATTTCTTGCTAATAATTTTCTTTGTATAATATTCTAATTTTATGTAGAATAGATACGATGGGAGGGGATGAAATGAATAATGGATTAAAGTTTAAGATTTTTGAATTGCATTGTCTCGTTCAAAAGACTTATTCTGA
>NZ_JBEUTW010000655.1:0-1073 GCF_040492675.1 Bacillus sp. AP50 | reverse complement strand
AATTTATAGTACCTTGCAAAGAATAATAGCAAGTGATATATTTGTAAATAATGGAATAACCATTATTTGGAATCCTTTTTATAATTTATATATACCCTTCAAAAGGTAGATACAGATTGTGCTGTTTAGAAAGAAGATAAGATTCTCAACTGTAATTCATCATTCTATAAAGGAAAGTGATTGTTATGAACAAAAATGAATTTTTGGAACAACTTAGTTCCTCTCTGCAGAATATGCCTAATTTAGAAAAGGAGGATATTATCTCGGAGTACGAAACTCATTTTATTAGTGGTAAACAAGATGGAATATCTGAAGAGGAAATTTCTAAAAAGCTAGGAAACCCTAAAACTATCGCTAAAGAACTTAACGTTTCATATGCAATAAGCAACGCTGACAATAGGCGCAGCCTAAAAAATATTATGACAGCACTGTTTTCTGTTATGAGCTTAAGTCTTTTAAACTTTATATTTATCATTATCGCCTTTTTCGTATTACTCTTTCTATTACCGCTTCTTCTAGCACTTATAATTGCTACACCGTTATTAATTATTTCACCTATCTTATTAATAGGATTAGGATTCTTTAAAGGGTTTCACCAAATCAGTTATTCCGATGTTTACAATGTATTAATAGCTTTTTGCATCGGCTTACTAATATCAGTCATATGTTATCAAATAATAAAACATCTATACGTAGCTTTAGTTAAGTATTTGAAATGGAATGTAGCTATTTTGCAACGACACTAATGCAAAAGGAGATTAAGATGAAAAATTATATTTTATACCCATTCATGTTACTTACAATGTTATTTCTATCAGCTTGTTCAAACAGTGTACAGCCTAAGGAAAAAAATGATGTACAATCTATTAAAGATGTTGCTATTAAAGTTCCAGAAAATATATTTAGTTCCTCAAAGAAAAATGAAACTATTAGTGAAGACGAAATGAAACAAAATATAAAAAATTATATAGATTATAGTTGGGAGTTAGCTGAAAATATAATTCCTCTCGCTTCAACAAATTCTGATAAGAATTTCACTGAATCTGACCGAGAAAAATTACAAAAACTAATAG
>NZ_JBEUTW010000654.1:0-1980 GCF_040492675.1 Bacillus sp. AP50 | reverse complement strand
ATTACAATATAAATAACCGAGGAGATGCTATCTTCCTCGGTTTCATATCTCAAATACTTCAACCTTTATAGTTGATAACGTAATTTCCCACACATTCGATTCATATACCAATAAGAAATTTAATATATTAATAAACTACTAACTTCTTTACCCCAGCCAAATTTTGAGGCAGAAACCTTTCTGCCTCAAAACAACGGGATAAAATATAAAAGAGTCTCATTAAAAAATGAGACTCTTTTATGATTTTATATTTAAATCGATTTCGAAGTTTGCTTACAAAAGATAAACACCCTAGTAAACACTGCCATTATAACTACTATAACCAGAAAATAAAGTGGCATCACCATTAACGAGCCTGTATGCAGCTGACTCATTCCCCAAATTGTCATCGTTACAATTACATAGTACCCTAAACTAAACAATGCACCAGCTGTACCAATGACATCTTGAAAATCTACTAACGCTAAACTTAAACAATTAGGTAACGCTACTCCAATCCCTAATAACAATATAAACATTGCTATTAAAAATACAACCATATATATTACATTCGGATTTGATCCAACAAACGTAATAACAGATAAAAGGATAGCTCCTCCTGTCATTACGAGACAACCGATATATATAATTTTCTCTGGTTTATAAGTAGCAAGTAAACGTTTTGAAATTTTCGCTCCAACAATAGAAGCAGACGCAACAACAATTCCTAGAAATCCATACATACTAGGCGATAATTGAAAATATTCAATAAAGATAAACGGCGCTTCTGCGTAATAGCTAAATAAAACACCATTTGCTCCTCCAATTAACAGCCCATATGTTACCACTTTTGGATTTGTAATTAACCTCTTCAAGACTGAAAATACATTTATTTTATTCGTTACTGAGCCCGTTTTTGTTTCAGGAAGAGAAACAAACGTATACAGAAAAATACCGATACTCATAACTACTAAACTTAAAAATACTATTTTAAATCCAAACATTTGATCAAGAAAGCCACCAATTAACGGTCCTATCGCTGGTGTAAAAGCAATGACTGCTGAAATTTGAGCAAACATAACATGCCTCTTATGCCCTTCTACACTTTCACGAAGAATCGTTTGCGTCACAACTGATCCTGCACTTGCTCCAAACGCTTGAATAAAACGACTTACCAATAAAACTTCAATGGAATTTGCAATAAAGCACAAGAAACTCCCAGCGCCATATACGACAATTCCAAATAACATTGCTGGGCGACGGCCAATTATATCTGATAGCCATCCAATAAAAAATACACCTAAAGCAAATCCAGCAAAATACACACTAAGCGTTAACTGCACCTCATTATTACTTACATGTAACGCCTTTGAAATGTCAGGTAACGACGGTGTGTAAATCGTTTCACTAATTTGCGGAAATGCGACAAAAACAATCATTAACAAAAGTGATGGTACTGAGACTTTTTTCATTTTTCATACCCTCCTATAACTTTGAAAATCTCAGAAGTAAAAAGACTTTCCTAAGCTACGGAACAGGAGGGGCCATTATAGAAATCCGGTCATAAAACAACAAAGAAAACACCTCAATTACGTATGTTAATACTTATAGGAGGGTAATATTAACATTGATTTTTAAATATACTTTTTCAATTATATTACAAATTACTTTTATTTTTCTAGTATTATCATTTCGAATGCTCTTTTTATATTAGTGAACAAATAATACACGCCATAAAAGATAACAACTTGATATGAACTCCTTATTATGGAATAATTAGAAATAGTTTGAATTAATGAACCTGATTATAAAATGATAGACTCATATATTCCTAATGTCATAAAGTTGAACAAGTAGGAGGACTTTCGTAATGATTGAAATTTTAAGGACAGTATTAAACTTTCTAATTTCTCTATTCTCAGGAGAATTACCAATTGTATATTATGTATGGATTATTAGCCTATTCCTAATTCAAATAACCCAATCTCTGTCTCTTATACA
>NZ_JBEUTW010000653.1:0-2068 GCF_040492675.1 Bacillus sp. AP50 | reverse complement strand
CCTAAGGCTAGACCTAATAAGCCTGTAGTAAAAGGAAAGACAATTAGTTCACTGGGCTCAATAATAAATAATAGAAAAATAGTAAGAATATAAGAAAGTATTCCCTCACGAATAGAATAGAAAATAGCAAAAAAAATCGGTAATGTCGAAAATGGACTAATGAGCAAACCTATACCAGGAACTAAGTTCCCAGCTGCTTGAAACATGGTGGCCAATGCACTCATCAAAGCTGTAAATACTAACTTATTCGCAAGGGACAATTTTCTTTTATGAACAAAGCTCGTATCATGTTCTATTATCAGTTGATACCAATAACGTACAAACCAATTCATTAAAATACCCCCTAAAGATACCACATTCATTACTTTCTATATTATTCATACACTTATGGTTTATGAGTTGCTTTCTACTAGTTATAAATCACTATATAATAGATACTTATAGATTGAAGATTTTTAGGGGGACAAGTCAAGTTGTGCGTTTTGGAAGCAGAATAAACTCTTTATGTTTTTAAACTGAGAATTTATATCGTATCAAGGAATAATTTCAAAAATGGTACCTTTGTTAAAATCAGTTACTTTCATAGAACTGTAAACTCCTAAATATAATTTAGTTTGATCCGAATTTGTTCCTAAACTCATATAATAAGCTGGTTGCGTACCAAAATCATAATTGGTTTCAATAGCATAAAAGTCAGCATGTTTACCGTCTGTACCTGCTCTAGTATAGGCTAAAACACCCTTAACTGGAGACTGAGATTCTCCTTTCTTGGCAAGGTCAGTAAAAACAACGCTACCTGTTAAATTTGGAATTGCATTTCCCATATATGGCTGAACTCCTGTAAGTGAAGTTCCTCCAAACTTATCTGTTCTAGAATCTTTATGAAAATAACTAAGTAGAGGCAGAATACGCTTCACTGAAGTTTGTATTGTTTCATCATAATAAACCATTGTTCTCTCATCCAAAGTCTGATTCTCAGAACAATGTCGTATAAAAGAAGTAGGCAAATCCCCTTCCCATCCTCGCCACCCAAAATTGATAAACCCATCTTGATTGGGAGTTAACCTCATAAAATGCATTTGAACAAGTTCTGTTACCGGTATAGGTTTATATTGAACAAATGAAAAAATAGACTCTACAATATCTTGTCCGACATTTCCGGCGTATTTGATATATTGATTATAAAACCTTTGAAATGAAATGCCGGTTATATTACGTACTCCTTTTGCAATTACTGTAAGTGTTTCTTGTATAGATAAAGGAAGTTCATTAAAGCGTGTAACTACAGGAGGGTTATTTATAAATGTATTTTTACTTACATCGATTTCAATTATTTTTCCTGCTATTTCTAAATCATCTTGGCTTAAATTAAATGGATCATAACCTGATCCGCCATCTCCATTTGTAAAAACAAGTTTTCCAGTCTCAGGTGAAAAGTTTAAACTATTGACTCCGTTATGATTAAAAAATGGTCTTCTTACATTCAGTAATGTTCGTCGTTTTTGAGCTTGACCATTAGATTGTAAAGTCCATTCTTCCACTGTATCAATGTGATCATATTGCGTATTTCTATTAAACCACTTTAAATTTAACGTTTTAGGGTCACAAGGATTCGGTTTAAATTGCTCAGAAAATGCACCTGGCCCTTGAGTTCCAGCTACTGAATAATGAAGATAAAATAACCCATTTTGATAAAATTGTGGATGGAACGCAAGTCCAAGCAATCCGCGTTCATCATAACCGCTACTAGAAACACCTTCTTCAAATGTACCTAATTTAATAATTAGGTGACGAATATCTAAAAATGTCTTTATAACTCCGTCCCCTATGTAAAAAATCTCCCCTAATTGAGTTGCGATAAATAGTCTTTCGGTCGATTCACCTGGAAGTATCGTTGTTTTCAATACAGTTGGTAAATTTACGTTATGAACAATGGGTCGTAAACTAACTTTAACTTTTGTCAATTAACTGTACACCCCTTTTTCTTCTTTTTTATAGAAGAATATGATTAGAGTAGTTCTGTTAGTATCAAATAAGTCGCATTCCTTTTTATTACAATTTTGTATAT
>NZ_JBEUTW010000652.1:0-1033 GCF_040492675.1 Bacillus sp. AP50 | reverse complement strand
GTTTTATTGGTTCTCACTTGGCACGAAGACTTTTAAATTTACAAGCAAAAATTGTTCTTTTCATAAGAACACCATCAAACTCTTGGAGACTAAAGGATATTCTAAAATATATTGAAACCTATGAAATAGATATACGAGATAAAAAACAAGTACAAGATGCAATAAAGAAAATTAATCCCGATTATATCTTTCACCTGGCAGCCTATGGTGTAAATTCTGCCCATACAGATTACATCCATGCTATAGAAACAAATGTTATAGGGACTTGTAACATTATTCAAGCAGCAAAATTGGTGAATTGTAAAAAAATCATCAATTTTGGGAGTAGTTCTGAATACGGTAACAAGATGGAACCTATTCATGAAAATATGTTACTAACTCCTGTGGACATCTATGGAAGTACCAAAGCTGCTGCTACTATACTCGCCCATCAAATTGCTAGCGAAAACAATATTAATCTTATAACATTAAGACCTTTTGGCATATTCGGAGAAGGCGAAGAGCCGCATAAAATTTTTAGCTATATAATCTTGCGAGTATTACAAAACAAAGATGTAAATTTAACTTTATGTAATCAATTAAGAGATTATTGTTATATAGAAAATGTAATAGATGCCTGTATCCTAGCAGTAGAAAATACTACTGTACAAAATGAAATCTTTAATATTGGGAGCGGCACTATTCACCCCTTGAAACATTATGTAGAATTATTATTCAAACATTTGAAAACCAATTCCAGACCAAATTACGGTGCAATTTCCTCTAGAACAAATGAAAGATGGGTTCCTGAAGCGGATGTGCAAAAAATAAAAAACTCTCTTTCCTGGGAACCTAGAATTAATATTGAAGAAGGAATTATAAAAACTGTTAATTGGTATAAAAATAATAAACATTTATACCTAACTCCCTAAAAATAGGGTACTAAAGGAGGTGGACTAATTGTTAAACCGAAACTTTAATAATGCTTTTTACGGAAAAAGAATTTTAATTACTGGACATACTGGTTTTAAAGGTTCTTGGTTATCCCTATGGT
>NZ_JBEUTW010000651.1:0-1184 GCF_040492675.1 Bacillus sp. AP50 | reverse complement strand
ATATATAGGATAGGACATGTATCTAATCCTCGTGGGACAAATCAAAATAGAGAGCGGAAGGAATTATATGAACAAAAAAGAATTAAAATTAAAGCTACTGCAAGGTCTAGGTGAAGAGTTAAAAGAAGACGGTTATAAGACTAGAACTACACAACAAGACCTGGTGAAAAAATTTGATAAAGGAAAAATCGGTATACATTTAGCCTTTATCAATCACCTAGAAGATTTTGATGTGACGGTGGATGTGGGAATTCGTTTTGATGAATTAGAAAATATGAAAAATCAATGGGCTGACGGTTTAACAATTAGAGAGAAAAAGGAGACCTATACAATTGGAGTTGATTTAGGGAATTTAGTCTATAGAGAGCAAAAAAGGTGGCGTGTTGAAAAGGAAGAAGATATTTTACCTGTTACTATGGATATTTTAAAAGAAGTTAAGGAATACTTCATTCCATATATTGATAAGTATGTAGATATGGAAAATGTATTTGATTTATGTGTAAGAGATGATGATGAGGCTGGATTAATAGGGACAATATTTGATGGGACGCGAGCACAAAATGCTATTGGATTAGCCTTGTTATTAAATAAAGAAGAGATATTAGAACAAATCATTGAGAAAAAGAGAGAGTATTTAAAGACGAGGGATAAATTTGAATTGGAGTTATTTGAAAACTTTCTTTCTAATATGAATCTAGGATAAACAAGGTTAGTTATTCATTTTCGTGATTATAGTGGGGTTAATTGTTTATATCTGGTTTTTCTGGTTGGAAAAACATTAAACTCTAGATTTTCTATTAATCATAAATATTGGTAGCCCCTAGAAGGAAACATTTGACGTTTTTATGATTAGATACAAACTTCGAATGTAACTTATAGGGGTTTTTATTTACAGGTTTTATAATACTGGAAAGCCCATATCGAATTTTAGCCGGTTTGAGATAGTGCCTGCGAGTGATGATGGTGCACTGTAACCTTGAGCAGTAGCGATAGACTTAGCCTTTGGAAGCAAAAACCCCACAGAGTCTAGTCAACTTACCTTTTTAAAGAGTGTATCAAAGAATTATTTATTTTTATAAATTAAATGATTAAGAACCATTATTTCGATTATGAAAAAGAAGTATTATTATAAAATGCTAGAGAGACGCTTTTTATTAATTTAATTTATTTGAGTTCAATTATAT
>NZ_JBEUTW010000650.1:0-4995 GCF_040492675.1 Bacillus sp. AP50 | reverse complement strand
TCTTGCTTGTACCGTCATCGCGGGAGCCCTCAATGAACAATGAATCCCATTGTTCTTTAGTCGGGTGATTCCACAGGAACAGTCGGTACGCATCGTCAGGCGCTTCAGGCGCTTCATACGGTGTAGCAGTCATCGGGTCAATCGGGGCTTGGATACTCTTCCAATCTACACGATGTACTTTCTTACCATCACGCTCGGCATGGCTAATTTTCAACAGGAACAATCTACCCAGCAATTCCGGGAATGTGGTCACGTCACGCTTGTAGTTCATACTGTTGAAAATCTTGATGCTGTTGCTCTTCACATTTCGAGACAGCGCGATGTCATAGGAGTTCACACTCGGGAACACATCGCCTTGCACCATATTTTCAGGCTCGCCTTTGGTATTAATACCACGACCGCCTACAATCGTGAAGCCGAGTTGGAATTGCGGTGCAGGCGCTTTAGCCTCACCATTAAAGGTTTGTACATGTGAGCCTTTCTCAATGTACGCTGTGAAGCGAGCAAGGGCTGTACCCTCAGGGAGTACACGAGCACCTCCGCCTTTAGTGGTTTCGGTCATGTTCTCTGCTGCGCCTTGAGCGGCTGCTGCACGGGCTTGATTTAACAAATTGTTCATACTGTTTCCTTTATTGAATGTTTACTCATCATGTTCTTACCAATTTCACAAGCTGCTGGGAATGGTGTTGTATCGTATCGCCAATCTTTGTAATCAGGTATAACTTCACACATGGCTTTCGGGGTCTCTTCCATAATACGTTGCACGAGCAACCCGTATTCTCGTGCAAGGTCTTCTGTAGCACAATCCAAGTAAATTGCATCGTGAACAGTGTTAATTGGCAGCACTTTACCATCAGCGAAGTTACGTTTAATGAGCTCACGAATTACACGAGCACACGCTGCTTGCACAATAAAGCTTGCTTCCCCTTGACACCAGTAGTTAGCCAGTTGTGTGTCTTTATAATCCAGAACATTCTGACCATTGATGTACTTAGGGTACTGCCTGAAGCTGTAGCATGTCCCGCCTTTAGCACGGAAATGACCCACACGGTAAATACCCCATGAACCATCATCGTACATTTCGCGGTGCATGCAGTTCACACCTGTACGTTCTACTTCAGGACGAACGTACTTCTCTGCGAACATAGAACTCTCAGGGAAGAGCTTACGCTCCGTCTCCTGAAACAACTCTGCTTCTTCTACCGAGCATCCTGTAGCATATGCAATGCCAGCGGCAGAAGCGCCGTACTGATTAGCAAACGCACGGGGTTTAATATTCGTACGCAGTTGCTTGTACTGCTTATGTTCAGGGTGCTCTTCGTTATGGCACTTCTCGTACACTTCGTCATAAGGCTCATTCAATGAACCTGCTAAACGGTAACAGTGCATATCCGTACCATCTAATAACTGCTGCATCAAGTTCATATCACCACTAATAGCAGCCATAGCTACCACTTCAAGGGCTGAATAGTCAACCTCAACGATATAACCATCAGCACCAAAGCGAGAACTGAACATCTCCTTAACGCGTGATGTACCGTCTCGTGGTATATTCTGCATGTTTGGTTTAGAGCCGCTAAGTCGTGTCGTCACGGTTGCACAATTGTTTAACTGATGATGAATCAGGCCATCAGGTTCTACGTACTGTAACATACCTGATTGCTTAGTTACATTGCCCTCGTCATCCGTTACCTGCATTAAGTAGTACGTGCCTGTGTCTTTCAACAACGCAGCCAGTTTCTTCAAAGGCTTTGCTGCATCGGTGTAATTCACGAGTACATTCAAAGCATCTGTACCTGTACTGTACACGGGAGTACCATCGACAAGCGTACGCTTACCACGGAACTCAGCGCGTTTACCCAAGAACTGCTCTGACACAATAGTAGGAAGCTCTGGGATACTGATAAGCCCGGGAAAGACGTACTGCTTCGTACCGTTCTTGAGCTTCTCTACTTCAGTATCTTCACGAAAGACTTTAGGTTGACCTCTGTTCTTCCCAGACTTATATAACTCAAGGAACACATCGTCTGCTGGAAAGCCTGCACTTACAGGATAGAGCTTACCGTTGATGTCCTTGTAGAAGTCATCTTTCTCGAACTTAATCGGGTCATATGATACCTTAGTGCTGTACTGTACCGTACCGCCGTACATAAAGGCAGACATGTGGTAATGTGAGGTGAATTTAAAATCCAAATCCTCTGGTACATTATCAGGCATCATACTGAGGACGTTTGAACGAATTTCCTCAATCTCTTCTAACTGCTCGTGCATGTTCTTATACGCAGTATTGACATCTACGTACAAACCATTAAAGGTACTAAACGCATTGAACACTAGCGAATCCATACGAAGCTTGAACATTTCGTACATACCACGTTCCTGTAGTGCAGGTACTTGGCTGAACAGTACAGTACGAGTGTTCTCGATGTCGCCCTCAGAACCTGCTAGGTACTCCATCAGCAAAGCCTCATCAATATCCGCTGTGAGCACACCTTGCTCCCAAAGGAGCTTCACCGCATCAATCTTCTTTGACCCTCCGTATTTCAATGAGCAGTCTTCCAGCGATGGATACAGCTCCTGTTGGTTACTCAGGAGGTACTCAGCATATTGCGTACAGAAGATACGACCGCCTTGTTTCAACCAGTTCAGAAAGGTGGTAGGATAGGTTTTAAGCAACCAATGGATTTCAAATGTGGCGTTGTGTGCCACAAGCACTTTTTGGTCTGCAAGTGCAGCCTGCAACCAATCAGAACTGGCGGCCTCCTCTGCACTGTTAAAATACCACGATTGTACCTCAGCATCATCATGAGCAAACGCCGCTGCCACAATGTAGTTCTGTGGGTGATGCGGTGATGCTAAAGAGCCATAGTACTCGTGGTTCTGAGTTTCTAAATCAAGCACACACCAAGTCATAACCAGCCACTCCCTCATCATCAGGAATATTCTTATCCTCACGGATACGAACAACCTTAGGTAATCGAATAGCACGTCCTGTGCTACTAGGTTGCAAACCTTTGAGCTCCCATATTTTACCCACTACTGTGCTGGCATCATCTAGGTACTGTCTGGTCAGGTGTTTACGGGCATCGTCATCCCAGCCTGCACCTAAGTCGGCTTTAAAAGTATTATCCAGAAAACGGAAGACTAGAGCACCAACCTGACCAGTACGCTTGCCCTTACCCCATTGCACGTCAACACAAAGTAAGTCCTGTCGGTACTCACGTACCAACTTCATGGCGTTCTTACCTTTGTGCCCAGCGAGCCAACAGGCATCAGGGTCTTTAATTACTACACCCTCACCTCCGATGTCAACCTGAGTATCGAAGATTGATTTAATATCATCATATGAATGCACGTACTCATATGGTATGGTGTACGCACCAAGAGGGAGCTTGCTCTGCATTGTATCATAACGTTGAATGTACTTCGCGGGTGACATACCAAACAGAAGCTCATCATGCGTAATGTAGTCATGGAATGCCCACATACAGCCATGAGCTTTATCTACCTGTTCAGGTGTCCAAGCCTCCTTGCGATTAGGGTTCACCATACCGCTGAGTTCCTCAAGGGTTAAGTCATCAGAAATCAACTCAGCGATGAACACACCATCAGAAAGTGTACTCAGAACATCATCTTCAATCGTTAGCACTTCCTTGTACATACGTTTCCCTGTACGGGTAAACACTTGCACATTCGGGTACTCTTTCACGATTAAGGCGTACACACCATCCAGCTTAGCTTGTACTACCAGCGGGTACTCAGGCTTCTCTTTAACATCATCCCAATGCTTAACCAATTGTACAGGGCTTTTTGAATCCGCTAAGAAGCGTTCAATTTGTTCCATCTTACTCATGATAAATTCCAAATGTTCTTTTCAGGTTGAAAGTACGTCTCTGTTTTAAGTAGACTGCGTTTACCGCTGCGAGACAGCTTGTTCTTCGGTGTACTAATACCGCGAAGTAGTTCTGTCTCAGGTGTTACTGTTTGTAATGCACCAATAAAGATAGCTAAGTCCCATGTGGTTTGGATACCGACCTTACTGTTTTGTACAGCAGTCAGCGGAGGATATAATGTGTCCATACCCTCAGCAGAAATCTGTGCTGTACCAATATGAATGAACTTGTGGATAGCTGCCAAACCTCGGAAGTCATCCCAAATGTCTTCGAGTTGTTTAATATCATTACTCACACCAGCGGTGTTAGCCTTGATACGGCCCGTCATATCGGTAATGACAAGGAATGGATTGTGCTGCTCAATCACACGGGCAACTTGTGATACACTCATACCATGAATGTTCACCAGACGAATTGCATCACGATGCCCAACAACTTGCTCGTACTTCTTAGTGATTGAACCATCAGAACCAGCTTGCCACAGCTCAGCACGGGTACAGCTTAATGCAGTCTGGTACACACGAGGTGTGATACGCTCGGCCATACCCTCATTCACGCAGTACAATACAGGGCGGTAGTTCTCACCATGTAGCTTGAACTCTTGGATAGCGAGGCTTACAGCAATACGGCACAGAGCGCTCGTCTTACCTTTGTCGGTTGGAGCACACACACCTACGTTATCACCAGCGTTCAAGCCCTTGATGTTCTCAGCGAAATCAGGAAACATATCCAGAACGTATCCACTATCATCAGCGTCTGCCTGAATGTAATCCCACACATCACCGTCTGCCCATGAAGCGCTTACCTGTACCGACATACGTTGTCGGGTTAAGGCTGCAAGGTTCTGAAGCTCATACGTGATGTCAATCTCTTTACCTGATTGGTAAGCTTGTAGCAACGCCGATGCTTTACCAGAGAACGCCAGTTCTTCTAGCTGGTCAATCGTGGTATTCAGCACATCCTCAGGTACATCTTCACGAAGTCCCTCAAGCACACGATTAATTACAACCGTCTCTTCACTTGTTTGGTTCTTCTTGAGTTTCATCAGGGTACTCAGAGCCTCAACATCAATCTCATCATGCTCAGGGTATTTCTGGTAGTA
>NZ_JBEUTW010000649.1:0-2963 GCF_040492675.1 Bacillus sp. AP50 | reverse complement strand
AATATTAGTTTTGCAGAAGGGGATAGAGCATCTTGTGTATAAATGGTAAGTTTTTAGAAAATTCAGTTTCGCAGTTGCGTGTTGCGATGTTTGTTTAAACAGGCCAATTCTATTAATATAGAAAATTTTTATCCTTGTTGTATTTGAATATGAATGAGGTATTTATGCCAAGGAATATAGGTGATTTTATATAGATTATGATAGATAAATTTTTGGTATGGAGTGATAATATGGAAAGATTTTTTGTAGAGTTAGTCGGATCAACAAATGATTTTTTATGGTCTAAATTGTTAATTATTATGCTTGTTATTTGCGGAATTTATTTTACATTTAAATTGAATTTTGTACAGTTTCGAATGTTAAAAGAGATGGTCCGTGTATTAATGGAGGGGAAAAGTGGTTCTAAAGATCAAATCTCTCCTTTTCAAGCGTTTTGTATTGGTATGGCAGCCCGCGTTGGAACAGGGAATATCACAGGAATTGCGATTGCAATTGCATTAGGTGGTCCTGGAGCTGTATTTTGGGGAGCTGTATTTTGGATGTGGATTATTTCTATTATTAGCTCGGCCTCCAGTTTTGTCGAAAGCACATTAGCACAGATATATAAAGTAAAAGATAAAACTGGTTTCCGCGGTGGTCCATCCTATTATATGGAAAAAGGGTTGAATAAACGTTGGATGGGAGTATTATTCTCTATTTTAATCACAATTACTTTTGGTCTTGTATTCAATTCAGTACAATCAAATACAGTTACAATTGCTTTTCAAAACTCATTTGGTACAGATCGTCTAACAGTTGGGATAATCATGGCTATTGCTTTCGCTGCGATTATTTTTGGTGGTGTACAACGTATTGCAAAAATGGCTGAATACAAGGTGGTATTTTTAGCGGTATTATACATTGGAGTTGCATTATTTGTTGTAGTTACCAACATATCAAAAATGCCGGAAGTTCTTTCTCTTATTGTTCAAAACGCATTTGGTTTTAAACAAATAGCAGGCGGTTCAATTGGTGCAGCACTTATGAATGGAGTTAAACGTGGTTTATTTTCAAATGAAGCTGGTATGGGAAGTGCACCAAACGTTGCCGCAACAGCAACAACAAGTCATCCGGTGAAACAAGGACTGATTCAAGCATTTGGTGTATTAACGGATACACTGATCATTTGTACTAGCACTGCCTTTATTATTTTGCTGTCTGATGCATATAAACAACCGGGGTTAAATGGTATTGCACTTACACAAGCAGCATTAAGTGAACACATAGGTCCTTGGGCATCGGGTTGTCTTGCTATCTTTGTTTTTTTATTTGGATTTGGTGCGTTAATTGGCAACTATTATTATGGTGAAACAAATATTCGCTTCTTACATACAAGTAAAGTGTGGTTAATGATATACAGAATAAGTGTGTTGGCTATGATTGTATTTGGTTCTGTTGCAAAAATTCAAATTGTATGGGATTTAGCGGACTTATTTATGGGCTTTATGGTTATTATTAATTTAATTGCTATTACCTTACTTTCAAAAGTAGCATTTGCGGCGTTACAAGATTATATAAACCAGAAAAAAGCTGGTAAAGATCCTGTTTTTTATAAAGAAAACATTAAAGGGCTTGAAAATATTGAATGTTGGGATAGTTATGAGAAAACTTCAAAAAAGAAAAGTGTGTAATAAGAAGGATATTCAGACTGCAATATGTCTGAATATTTTTCTTGGTTCTAGTGCAAATATTATTGATTATAGTAAAGAAAAAATCATTCTATATAAAGTTAATAGTACGGGGGAATATGATTAAATGATAAAGGATTCTAGCGTTCAAGTTGAGGGTCAAGAAAAAGTTTGCTTAGATCAATGGGTAGCTCATTATCGAGCGTATGCAGCTAAGGGACGAAGCGCCAGTTATATTCCCGCTCTGGGGGAAATAAATGTATCGCAGTTAGGTATTTGTATAGTAAAGCCAGATGGAACAATGATAAAATCAGGAGATTGGGAGATACCTTTCACATTACAAAGTATATCAAAAGTAATCGGTTTTATAGCCGCTTGTTTAAGTCGCGGTATTTCTTATGTATTAGAACGAGTTGACGTAGAGCCAACTGGAGATGCCTTTAATTCAATTATTCGTTTAGAGATACATAAACCAGGAAAACCTTTTAATCCTATGATCAATGCTGGAGCGATTACGATAGCTTCACTTTTGCCAGGGACATCGGTGCAAGAAAAATTAGAATCTCTATACGTATTAATTGAAAAAATGATAGAGAAGCGTCCCGCTATTAATGAAATAGTATTTCAATCAGAATGGGAAACGGCTCATCGTAATAGAGCATTAGCATACTATTTAAAGGAGAATGGTTTTCTAGAATCAGATGTGGAGGAGACACTAGAGGTTTACTTAAAACAATGTTCGATTGAAATAAATACAGAAGATATTGCCTTAATAGGGCTTATACTAGCACATGATGGATATCATCCTATTCGCAAAGAACAAGTGCTCCCTAAAGAAGTAGCTAGGTTAACAAAAGCTTTAATGCTAACTTGTGGAATGTACAATGCTTCTGGAAAATTTGCTGCTTTCATTGGATTACCAGCTAAGAGTGGGGTATCCGGCGGAATTATGACACTTGTTCCCTCAAAAACTAGGAAGGATTTATCGTTCCAAGATGGATGTGGTATTGGTATTTACGGACCAGCCATTGATGAATATGGGAATAGTTTACCAGGAATTATGTTGTTAGAACATATTGCAAAAGAATGGGATTTAAGTATATTTTAAAAAGGAGCACAGATATTTTGGTGTTAGAGCGAGTCCAAAAGTGTTCAGACCTTATATTGTGTCTGAACATTTTTGAGTTATAAAGTATCTTTCTAAAGTAGAAGGGTGTAATGAATACTCACAATCTATAATGCTTTCGTTTATATCTTATTTATCAGTTTTTGAAAAAAATAGAGTAAGTATTGTAT
>NZ_JBEUTW010000648.1:0-2880 GCF_040492675.1 Bacillus sp. AP50 | reverse complement strand
GACGGTACAAGCAAGAACTTCATTCAAGAGGACTTGATGAAAGCTGTGGACTTCCTCGGCTCTCCTCTGGAAGCACTTCTGGCTGGTGCTGAGTTGCCTGCACTTACAACTGAGGCAGCACCTGAAGCTCCTGCAAAAGCTTCCAAGAAACGTTCGGCTGTACCTGAAGCATGAGTGTACTCAGTCGATTCGGTGTAACCGCTGAGACGCTTGATAAGTTTCAAGACCCTGCTGCTGGCTCAGGGCGGGTCTTGTTACTGGATGGTGATGGTACATGCTACCAAGCAACAGCGACAGCTAAGAAGCTCGACACGGCCATGCGCCGCTTTGAGCAACAAGTGCTTGAGTACATGTTCCTCGCTAAGTGCGAATCAGCGCGTGTGCACTTAACTCCTAGAGGCTGTGCAAAGAACGGACGGCATTTACTAAATGGTGTGAAGCCTTATCAAGGAAACCGTAAGGGTAAAGATAAACCGCCGTTGTTGGAATTGTTACGGTCAAGTGCATCAGAAGTGTTTCAGCATCACCCTGATATTCAAGTGTTCTCGCACTATCGTTGGGAAGCTGATGATGCTTTAATGATGGACTGTTATAGTATTCATAATGGGGTACTTGTATCGGAAGACAAAGATTTGCTTATTGCTCCTACTGAATCATATGATATTCAGACTGGTCAATTTCTCACTTTACCTAAGGGTGAGCGTTATGGGTATCTAGAACGTAAGTACACACCAGCGGGTTCACCTCGTGTTAAGGGTAAAGGTACGAAGTTCTGGTTTGCGCAGACGCTTATGGGTGATACAGCAGATAACATTAAGGGTATTCTGAAGTACGATAACAAGCTCTGTGGAGCGATTGCAGCATATAACATTCTGGATGATATTCAATCTGAGGATGATGCAGCTAATGTTGTGCTTGATGGCTACCGTAAGATTAACCAGAATATTCTGCCTGAAGCTGAGGCATTATGGTTGTTACGTTGGGAGGGTGATTCCGCGTACAACTTCCTGAAAGAACTTAACCTATCCCCTGCGAACTTAGACTTCCTTGAGGATTGTTACAACCAAGATTGGAAACGAGATGAATACCACGAACCTGAAGAATAAAATTCTTGGATTTTACGCCCGTCTGATGCACGAGTACGACAAGTTCAAACTGAGTGTCCTGTTGTTCTTTAAGGGTCTCTTCGTTTGATGCGGAAGATTTCCCGCTCACAGCTACGAGCATTCGCTATAGCACACACGAAGTCAAAACAAGACGGGAAGTGCGCTATATGTCAGAAGCCAATTGATTTCACCGTGATGGGACGAACGTCCGATTATGTGGTTGACCACAATCATGACACAGGTGAGATACGTGGTGTTCTACATCGTAGCTGTAATGCAGCGGAGGGTAAGGTAGCTAATGCTGCTGGTCGTTGGGGTGCAAAGAGTACTAAGTACGAAGATATTCTGGTGTTCTTACGCCAGTTAGTACAGTACTTGGAGCAAGATGGCGTGGGGGTTATATACCCAGACCATAAGACCCCTGAAGAGAAAGCAGCCGCAGCAAGATTAAAACGTAACAAAGCTAACGCTGCTAAACGAGCACGTGAGCGAGCCACTCTAAGGAAAGATAATGTTAAATAAACTGCAATATGGTGCTTCTCTGAACTTTGGGGTGATTGCATGATACATAGTATTAAAGAGTGGTTCAAGGCTGTGATGCGTGGTGCAAAACGAGCACAGGCGAACGCTCGGGACTGTCATGATGGATGGTTGGGTACTTTTGGCTGGCATGCGTACTTACAGATCGCAGCAATTGGAGTAAGTTCGAGGGCGGTGTACCTGTGTTTAATGAACACGGTAAAATTGCTAAGGGTGTACAGTACACTCCTCCTGAACTCTCCGACTACATTTAGGAGTTATATGGAACTTAATGAGTTCGCAGTACAAACGCTGCGTGACCGTTATATGATTCCAACCGATGTAACCCCTGAGGATGTGTTCTACCGTAGCGTGGATACACATTGTTCAGGGGAGCATCTGGAACGTATGCGGATGTACATTGATAAGCAATGGTTTGTACCGAGTACCCCAGCATTAGCGAATGGCGGTACTTCTCGTGGTTCAGAGATTGCTTGTTTCTTACCGAACATTGATGATTCTCGTGAATCATTGAATGAGCATTTTGTTGAAGTGAATTGGTTGTCAAGTAATGGCGGCGGCGTAGGCGGTAACTGGTCAGGTATTCGTAGCAACGGTGCTAAGACCTCTAAGGGTTCAAGCTCCAATGGCGCTATCCCATTTATGGGTATCCTCGACCGTGCTGTCTTAGCGTTTGCACAAGGCGGTACACGCCGTGCATCATACGCTGCGTACATGGCGGCATCACACCCTGAGGTACAAGAGTTCATTGATATGCGCCGTCCTACTGGCGGTGATTTGAATCGTAAGAACTTGAACCTGCATCATGGTGTAAGCTTATCGGATGAGTTCATGCGAGCGGTTAAAGAGAACCAACCGTGGAAGCTAATTGACCCGCACAATCAAGAAGTACGTAAGGTTGTACAGGCTCGACACATCTGGGAGCAAATCTTAGAGACGCGTGCCTTTCAAGGTGAGCCGTACATGTTCTTCTCGGACAATGCAAACCGTCAACGTCCAGCTATTCTGGAAGAGCTCGGTGTGCAGGTTGAGCAGAGTAATCTGTGTACTGAAATCCTGAGTGCTACTCGTATGCCTGATGGTTCAGTAAGTACAGGTGTGTGCTGCTTAGGTTCTTTGAACGTAAGTAAGTACAATGAGTTCCGTGACATCTTGAACCAAGTGGTTCGTGATTGCTTGTGGTACTTATGGCTTGTACTGGATAACTTCATTAACACCCCTATGCGTGGTGCAG
>NZ_JBEUTW010000647.1:0-1190 GCF_040492675.1 Bacillus sp. AP50 | reverse complement strand
AGTTAAAGGGGTACTTAGTACAAAAAATAACCGTAGATAGTAGCACGAACACTGTTCTTGTTATAATTAATTTTTTTCAGAACGTCTATAATCCTCTTTTAAAAAATATATGTAAATATAATAAAAAACGAATGATTAATAGAAATATTCTACACCACTCGTTTTTTATCGGACTTCTTTTTATTGTACTTTTATTTTCTTTATGAGTTATTGGAAAAATAATTATCTATATAAGTCTTTATTTTTTCAAAATTCTTTTCCATAAATAAGATTGCTGGTACTTCAATTATTGGAAGATTATTTTCATTATCAAAAGCTGGACACGGTTTGGGAACTACCAAATAGTCAACTGAGTTTTTATCCCTAATATAATTAATTGAAACATCATAATACTTAGAGAAATATTCCTTCAAATCATCCTGATTCCTTAAAAATGGTAGAGAAAATATTGAACCATAATTTATACCAGCGTCGACAATTAATACAAAGCATATTTTTTTCATGATACACCCTCCTCATATAATAAGTTTTAAGTTAATAACTGTTCCTTGAAAATTAAATAGTTTTTATCTTCAAGAGCTACATCAAAAAATGATGTATGGGTAAAATTTAGTCTTGGATACTGGGGGATTTCCCTAGATAATGGAGGTATAGAAATGAATCCATCGGGAATATGCTTACTCCCCCTGTAGTTCGACCACGTTAAAAGACTGTGACCCAGACCAAAATGCACTGCATACGCACAAGCTGTATCGGTTTCCTTCATTTACCTCTCATAGTGGTGGGAGGGCAGCTAAAAAGAAGTCCTGGTGGAAGTTTTGGGAATTAGTACCATTTTTTAATTAATACAAGTAAAAGAGACCTTATAGGGTATTTTACTGTTTTCGCTCACATGGATTGTCTTATACATCTAAGTTGTTTCTACATAAATATCTGTAATCTCACCTATTACTATATCTTTAAAAAATTTCCAACAGAACCAATAAACCGTTATAAAAAGTATTTAAAATAATAACAAATAGGTATAATAATTCCCACTATAGAAAATACAATACTTCCTAAATTAAATGCAGAAAGTTTCGCACGATGAACTTGAATTTCACCTAAATCTACCCCTCCACTAAAATGCTTATCCATAACTTTAGCGACGTTTTGTTGTTGATTAACAAAATAAGGTATTAGCCATATAC
>NZ_JBEUTW010000646.1:0-1458 GCF_040492675.1 Bacillus sp. AP50 | reverse complement strand
ATAATGAACGATGTATCCTTGTAATGCTAATGCATCGCCTACTACTTTAGAAGAATGGTCTTCGCTTAATACAATAGTAAGTATAATTGGCGCGGCATGTTCTTTAGGTGAAACAAGCTTTAAGCCCATATCAGTAATAACTTCTTCAACATATTCGTATGTCTCTTTAATTTTTACAAATACCTTTTCATCTTCAAATCTCTTCAACGCTTCTTGCAATGCATAAATTAAATTCCATGATTGTGAGTATGGAATGTTTTCATTTTCTTCATACATGCCAATGTCCATATAGGCTGGCACAGCCTCGTTTATTTTTACAATGTGGTTATAAAAAACGAAAGAAATTCCTGTATATGATTTAATCGCTTTACCGCTAACACCACTCGCAAAATACACATCCTTCAAGTCTAATGGTATTGCTCCAATTGAGCTTATGCAATCTACACATAGTTTTATTTGATTCTCGTTACAAAGAGTATTTAGCTCGTTTAAATCATTTAACATTCCAGTAGATGTTTCATGATGAACAAACCAAATCCATTCATAATTTCCAGTTGTCATGATTTCTTCTAATTCGGTATAAATAAATGGATCTCCCATTTCCTTTTTATACGTATCAAAATGTAACTGTGCTCGTTTTGCATGTCCAACTAATCTATTACCAAATTCCCCATTTGTTAATACTAGTCCTTTCCCTTTTAAAGAACGTAACTGTAAAGCAATCGCATCATTTGCTAACGTCCCTGTTCCTAACATAAGCTGTACATGTTTTGCTTTTGTCATATAAAGTAACCGTTTTTTCACATTGTCCATCATCACTTGAAATGACTTAGAGCGATGCGAAATAGGCCGCGTAGAAAATGCCTTTCGAACGTTCTCTTCAATATCTACTGGACCAGGTAAAAACGTATATTCTTTCGTCATAATCCCCCCAACACTCGACTCTTCAAACATAGCAGGGGTAACATACATTGGCTGGAAGGCTGCTTCTTCTGTACCAACTAACGTATGGAAAGATTTGAATCCCATTTGCTCATATAAAGCTAGTTCACGTGTTGTTGCAGAAATGAGTGCTAATTCATATCCATTTAGAAGCAAATAACGATGTAGAAAACGAATTAATCCTAACAACGCTCTTCCATTTCTATATTCACGTTCTACTGAAAGTAAACGAATTTCATACATTTTTTCTCCATGCTCTTGCAAATAAACATCTAAATTTGAGATTTTATAATCTAACGAGAATGGTCGTTTTCCCCGCACTGCGACCATACCTACTAATCTATCCTCATCTAAACAAATTAAATATGTATTTTCTTTATGAAACCGATCTATACGAAACCGGTCTTTCGTTTCTTCATGTTGTGGTATCTCTTCCACAAAAGTTTTATAATTTAATTTATGTATACTTTCAAATTCCCAATCTTGATCAGCAACTTTATAAATTAACCCCATGCC
>NZ_JBEUTW010000645.1:0-3354 GCF_040492675.1 Bacillus sp. AP50 | reverse complement strand
AATGATGATAATGGTTATGATATAAGCGATTATTGTAAAATTATGAACGAGTTCGGAACAATGGAAGATTGGGATGAGCTATTACATGAAATGCATGAACGTAATATGAAACTTATGATGGACTTAGTTGTTAATCATACTTCGGATGAACATAATTGGTTTATTGAATCACGTAAATCAAAAGATAATAAATATAGAGATTACTATATATGGCGCCCTGGAAAAGAAGGGAAAGAACCGAACAACTGGGGAGCTGCTTTTAGTGGATCTGCATGGCAGTATGATGAAATGACGGATGAATATTATTTACATCTGTTTTCTAAAAAACAGCCAGATTTAAATTGGGATAATGAAAAGGTAAGACAAGATGTTTATGAAATGATGAAGTTTTGGTTAGAAAAAGGAATTGATGGCTTCCGTATGGATGTTATTAATTTTATTTCTAAAGAAGAGGGATTACCAGCTGTTGAAACAGAAGAAGAGGGGTATGTTTCAGGTCATAAGCATTTTATGAACGGTCCAAACATTCATAAATATTTACATGAAATGAATGAGGAAGTATTATCGCATTATGATATTATGACGGTTGGTGAAATGCCTGGTGTAACGACAGAAGAAGCGAAATTGTATACTGGAGAAGAACGAAAAGAGTTGCAAATGGTATTCCAATTTGAACATATGGATTTAGATTCAGGAGAAGGTGGAAAGTGGGATGTAAAACCATGCTCACTTCTTACTTTAAAAGAGAATTTAACAAAGTGGCAAAAAGCATTAGAGCATACCGGATGGAATAGCCTTTATTGGAATAATCATGATCAGCCTCGCGTTGTATCTCGTTTTGGTAATGATGGAATGTATCGCATTGAATCAGCAAAAATGTTAGCGACAGTTCTTCATATGATGAAAGGAACGCCATATATTTATCAAGGAGAGGAAATTGGAATGACGAACGTTCGATTCCAATCAATTGATGAATATCGAGATATTGAAACGTTAAATATGTATAAAGAAAAAGTGATAGACCATGGTGAAGATATAGAAAAAGTAATGGAATCTATTTATATAAAGGGTCGTGATAATGCTAGAACTCCGATGCAGTGGAATGATCAGAATCACGCTGGATTTACAAAAGGTGAACCTTGGATTACTGTAAATCCTAACTATAAAGAGATTAATGTGAAACAAGCAATCCAAGATGAAGGTTCAATTTTTTATTACTATAAGAAATTAATTGAACTACGCAAAAATAATGAAATAGTTGTGTATGGATCATATGATTTAATATTAGATAATGACCCTTCTATTTTTGCTTATGTAAGAACATATGGAGATGAAAAACTACTTGTCATTGCAAACTTTACTGCGGATGAAAGTGTATTTGAAATGCCTAAGGATATTAGTTATAGTGAATCAGAGTTATTTATACACAATTACGATGTAGAAATCGGATCAATAGATAACATTCCATTACGTCCGTATGAAGCGATAGTGTTCAAATTGAAATAAGAAAAAGCCTTATGCCATTTCAAACTTGGCATAAGGCTTTTTGGATTACCATTTTAATATGGAGAATCCATATGGAGGAAGTGTAACTTGTAATACACTTGCTTCCGCTGAAAATTCTTCGTTTGTATAAATGTTAATTATTTTCTTACCAGTAACATGAAGAGGGAGTGAAACTGTAACTTCACTATTAGTAGGGTTTAAAACGAAAAAGATAGTTTCATCCTCATATGTTTTCGTATAAGAAATATAATTATGTTCATCATTTGCTTCGATGAATTGAAAAGTACCATGTCCTCCAAATGCTTTATGTTGTTTACGTAATAAAATCAATGTTTGTATATGGGTAAATAATGCATGATCTTGTTCTTTAGTATCCCAAATCATACATTTACGGCAATCAGGGTCCATGCCGCCATCCATACCAATTTCATCCCCGTAATAAATACAAGGAGAGCCGATGAAAGAAAGATGGAATACATAGAGCAGTTTCAACTTATTTTTATCTCCGTTGCATGTTGTTAAAATTCTTGGAGTATCATGGCTGTCTAATAAATGAAATGCTGCTTCATTTACATTCATAGAGTAGGAATGTAGAGATTCTGTAATTTGCTTCATGAATTCACTTGCTTTAATGGAATCGTTAGCAAAGTAAGAAAGTAGAGCATTTGTAACAGGATAGCTCATGACAGCATCAAATTGATCGCCTTGTAGCCACGGAAGGGCATCGTGCCAAATTTCTCCCAAAATATATACTTCAGGATTTAGTGTCTTTATTTCAGTTCGGAATTCTCTCCAAAAGTTGTGATCGACTTCATTGGCGACATCAAGGCGCCAGCCATCTATATTGAATTCTCGTACCCAATAACGTCCTACTTCAAGTAAGTATTCTTTTACATCTGGATGAGCTGTATTTAATTTAGGCATATACGGTGTAAAGGCGAAAGTATCATAATTTGGAAGTGGTTCGGTTATAATCGGAAATTCATGAATGTGGAACCACTCTTTATATGCGGACTTCTCACCATTCTCTAGTACGTCTTGAAATTTCTCGAAAAAGTATCCACTATGATTAAACACAGCATCGAGCATTACTTTTATACCGTGCTTATGACATTCTTCAACGAGCTCTTTAAAAGTTTCTTTCGTCCCAAATTGTGGGTCAATTTCCATATAGTCAATTGTGTCATATTTATGGTTTGAATGAGCTTTGAAAATAGGTGTGAAATATATTCCGGAAATGCCAAGCTTAACAAGGTAATCAAGGTTTTGAATAACACCAGAAAAATCTCCGCCGAAAAAATTAGTTGGAGTTGGATTCGCACTTCCCCAAGGAAGGGTGTTTTCTGGATTCAGCGTACTATCGCCATTAGCGAATCGCTCAGGGAAAATCTGATACCAAATGGTGTCTTTAATCCAAGATGGTGCTTTGAATACATCATCTGCATGAATAAATGGAAAACAGAAAAAGTTACCAACATCATCATTTGGAATGCTAGAAAAGAATCCTCGCTCTGCATAAATAAGAGTGTCTGTTTCAGATTTTAATTCAAACCCATAACGTAAGCGCTTAAATTTTGGTTCGATTGCAATGGACCAATAATCAAATAATGCAGTAGAACCCGTTTTTTTCATGGGTGTACTTGCTGATATCCATTTCCCGTCTTTCCATTCGTAAGGATCACCGTAAATAAGATCGGCGCTTTGAATATCATCTCTCTTAGTACGTACTCGGATGTGAATTGTTTGTTCATCATAAGCGTATGCATAATTATCTTTCGGCCTATGATAAATGGCTTCTTTAAACATATAGAAAATCCCCCTTCAATATCTCTATACATAGTATTCCCT